>JAFQDY010000172.1 GCA_017399325.1 Oscillospiraceae bacterium | reverse complement strand
TTATCCGGCTTCCAATGGAATACAGAGCCAGTCTTACGACCTCGGTCGGTGGGCTCTTTTTTCAGCCCACCCTTATTTCTGCCCTTTTCAAAATGCAGATCATAGCGGAATCCGTCTCTGCGGATGGTGGCATCGAAATACTCAGACGCATACTGGGTGGCGCAAGAACCAAGGCCGTTCAGACCCAGAGAGTACTCATAGTTCTCACCGTTTTCGCCGTATTTACCACCGGCATACATTTCGCAGAAAACCAGTTCCCAGTTGTAGCGCTTTTCTTTTTCGTTATAGTCAACAGGACAACCGCGGCCGAAGTCTTCCACTTCTACCGACAAGTCCTCATAACGGGTAACGATTACTGTATCGCCATAGCCTTCCCGGGCCTCGTCAATGGCGTTGGAGAGAATTTCAAACACCGCATGCTTGCAGCCTTCCAAGTCATCCGAGCCGAAAATAACCGCCGGGCGTTTCCGGACGCGTTCTTCACCTTTCAGCATGGAGATGCTGGAATTTCCGTATTTTTCCTGTCTTGCATTGGCCATTTTCCAATACCTGCCAATCTTAATATTTTTAAGTATATTATATGCATTTTGTGCCGTTAAGTCAAGCAAAACACAATATCTTGCGCCAGTGGATGATTCGGCGCAAAAAAACAGCCGGGTATAAACCCGGCTGAAAATATGTAACAATTATTTTTCCTGGATCTCCAAAATCTCCATGGGGCAAGCCTTTACGCAAATACCGCAGGCGATACACTTGCTGGTAGGACCTTCCGCAGGGGCAACCATAACCTTCATGGGGCAAACTTCCACACACTTGCCGCAGGAAGTGCAGAGTTTCTTGTTGATCATATAAACACCCGTCTTGGGGTTCTGGGTAATGGCACCGGCCTCACAAACCTTTGCGCACTTACCGCACTGGATGCAGGTCATAGGCTTGGCTGCGCCGTTTTTCTCAACGATCTGGATGCAGGACAGGTCCGGATGGAACTGCTTATAGAAGGCTTTGGAGCAGGCATCTACACAAGCCAGGCAAGCCATACACTCTCCGCCCTTTTTGACAACAAGTTTCTTCATAGGAAAGGATTCTCCTTTTTCATATATTTCCCGTATATTATACTCTAATATTTTCGAAATTTCAATGATAATTTCTATTATTATCGCAACATTTTTTCTTATGGATAATTTTTCCTGTGTAACTGCTCGCAAGTCGGCAATAATACTATTGGAACTAAAAAACAGGAGGCATTCAAATGCGAAAATTTGCTTTACTCATTGCGGCATTTATTCTGTCGCTGAACTTGTGCGCATGCGCTTGCAATAATATGGATACAGTAACAGATCCCACGCCAAGCACACCCACGACACAAACGGACAACACACCTTCAGAATCAATGATCATTCCCACTCCCGAAACGAACATTCCTGATCCCAGCACAAACAACGGCAATGAGTCTATGTTGCCCGATGAAACACCCGGCAACACCACCAACGATCACACAGGCACTACCGGCACTACGGGCGATATGAAATAATGAAAAAACAGGGTGCTTTTTGCACCCTGTTTTTTATAAATTATAAGATCGTAACATAGCGGGTCAGATTCTTTTTCATTCTTTCAACCGCTGATACTGCCGCGGCAAGAGGATCTGCTTCCGTTTCTTCTTTCCACGCGCCTATGATGCTGCTACCCGCGCATACGATTGCTCCGTGACCCAATCGGTCAAAGGCGAAACTGCAATTTTTGGCATTGGCGCCGGAGTAATCATAGCCATCCACCAGTAAAAACATCTCCGGGTATTTACTACGCAATGTCTGCAAACTGTCTACCGATGTGGCCGGTCCTACGCCGGCTACGCGGCTGAATCCGGACCGCCCGATCAGTTGTTGCCCCACCCGTTTGGCGATGTCTGCTGCGGCTGTGTAAACCAAGCGAGAACCGGTGAGCAAGTCCTGCAACTCCTGGGCGCTCTTATTGCCGGTGCGAAGCAGCAAGAACAAATCTTTATCATTACTTCCCATTTTGTCCAGGAAGGGTTTCAAAGCATCGGTGCCGATATAACAAGATACCGTAAGGCCATCAAATGACCACAGCGAATCATCTAAAACCGCTTCGGAAATGGCTGCTGCTTCCTGGGCAGATGTAATTTCCGGCAGATCCAGCAGAACATAATACCCAAGATCCTTTGAAACAGTTAGCAGTTCTTGCAAGGCAGTTATGCCTTCTGCGCCGTAGATCGCAAATGTCCCAAAGCCAAATCGCACTGCAGGCACAATATCTTTCAGTTCCTGAAGTAACTGTTTTGTGTAGTTACAATAGGCTTTCGGAACGGAACATTCGCACTGCAAAACAACAGGCGGAATCAGCGTCCTATCCAGAAAAAACGAGGCCATTGACGGGTTCTTCCGTTTCCTGATCTGATTTTGCAATACATCGATCGACATAAACACCCCTCCTTTTTTATATTATAGCATGATTTATCATTCTTGAAAAGCAGAGAAACCTTTCCATTCAAAATTTTTTGTCAGTTGGGAATACTACAGACGAAAGGAGGCGATTTTATGCAAGTAAAAGGCTTGGCGATTGCTTTGGGTATTGGCGCTGCCGCAGGTGCCGTGGCTATTTTGGCTATGCCCAAGAACAACCCCACACGGCGATTAGCTGCCAAGGCTGCTGACAAAATGGAGGATGTGGCATGGCGGGTCTCCAATAAAATTTGCGACGAACTGGATATGTGATTTGACGAAAAAAGAAGCACCCAAACGGGTGCTTCTTTCTTATTCAGCCGTTACTTGAATCTCGCCTTTTTCTGCCGTTACGCAAATTGCAGAAACAGGGTTTTCAAAGGAATCCACGATCCGTTCGCTGATGGGATCTTCCAAACTGCGCTGGATCTCCCGGCGCAGATTCCGGGCGCCGTAGGTGACGGAGTAAGCCTTATCTACCAAATACTTGCGCACTGTGTCGTCCCACTTAAAGTCCAATCCTCTGTTTGCAAGGCTTTGGCGCAGTTCTTCCAGCATAATGTCCGCAATGCCGAGGAAATTTTCTTCCGTCAGGTGGTTAAAGGTAATGATCTCGTCCACGCGGTTCAGGAATTCAGGTCTTAGGAATTCCTTCAGCGCATTCATCACCTTTTCTTTAACCATATCGTTGTCAGTCCTGCCAAAGCCCAGACCGGCCACACGGCCCTCAGAACCGGCATTGGAAGTCATCACGATAATGGTATTCTCAAAGTTCACAAGGCGGCCTTGCGCGTCGGTAATCCGTCCATCGTCCAAAACCTGCAGCAGTATATTCAGCACATCGGGATGGGCCTTTTCGATCTCGTCAAAAAGGACAACACAATAGGGTCTTCTGCGGATTTTTTCCGTCAGTTGGCCTGCTTCGTCGTAACCAACATAACCGGGAGGTGAACCGATCAACTTGGAAACGGTATGTTTTTCCATAAATTCCGACATATCCAGCCGGATCAGGGAATCTACGGAGTCAAACAGGTCGTCTGCAAGGCATTTTACCAGTTCCGTCTTGCCTACACCGGTAGGGCCAACAAAAATAAAGGATGCAGGTTTTTTCTTAGGGCTAATCCCAACGCGGTTTCTGCGGATGGCCTTTGCCACCACTTCTACCGCCTCATCCTGACCTACGATACGGGTCTTTAGCCGGTCAGCCAGGCCTTGGATCTGGCGGTATTCCTGGGCCTTGATCTTGCTGGCGGGAATTTTCGTCCACAGTTCAATGATTCTGGCAAGATTTTCGATGGTTACCGCAGGGGCGGGGATCTTTTCCAGTTCTTCGATTTCCGCCTGTAACTGGCATAACTTGCTGCGGATATGAGCCAAGCGCTCATAATGCTCATTTTCCGTGTCTTCGGTGAGCATACGCAGTTCCAATTCGTAATCGTCCCGTTCCTTCTTCTTCTCTGCCCGCAGGGATATCTCTTTACAGCGCAGATTCAAATCCGAACAGGCCTCATCCAAAAGGTCAATGGCCTTGTCGGGCAGGAATCGGTCGGTAATATAACGCTCGGAGAGCATAACGCACTGCCGGGCGATTTCCGGAGAGATAGTCACACCGTGGAAATCGGCATAATTCTTGGCAATGCCCACCATAATTTGGCAAGCCTCCTCAATAGTAGGCTCGGCAACGCTCACCGGCTGGAAACGGCGCTCAAGGGCCGCATCCTTTTCGATGTGCTTACGGTATTCATTGAATGTGGTAGCACCGACCACCTGAATTTCGCCCCGGGAAAGCGCAGGTTTTAAGATATTGGCGGCGTTCATAGAACCCTCCGCATCGCCTGCGCCCACAAGGTTATGCACCTCGTCAATGACCAAAATAATGTTGCCGCAAGCCTTAATTTCCGCAATCAGACTCTTCATACGACTCTCAAACTGGCCCCGGAACTGAGTGCCTGCTACCAATGATGTCAGATCCAGCAGAAACACTTCCTTGTCCCGCAGTTTGTAAGGCACATCCCCAGCAACGATTCGTTGGGCAAGTCCCTCAGCAATTGCGGTCTTACCGACACCGGGCTCACCGATCAGGC
>JAFQDY010000171.1 GCA_017399325.1 Oscillospiraceae bacterium | reverse complement strand
TGATTCAGTTCGGCAATGATCGCCAAAAATTCATCATTTCGATTCATAAAGACACCTCTTCTTCCAGTTCGAGTCGTAACAGTTGCAGTGCCCTTCTTTGGCGAGTGGCAACGGTTCCGGGAGGAATCTGTAAAGCCTGCGCCGTTTCTGCAACCGTATATCCGCCAAAATAACGCAGAATGATCACATCCTTCAGTTCTCCGGTCAATTTCCCGATGGCTTCCTTTAACGGCAGAGAATCAAATGCCTCCACTGGCATATCAGGCAATTCTTCCAACGGCTGAAACCTCTTCTGCCTGCGAAGTTCATTGTAACATTCATTGATCAGAATGCGGGTGATCCATGTATCAAAAAAATCCGGTTGGCGGAGTTTTCCTTTGCCGCAAAGGGCCTTGTAAACCGCCTCGTCCACAGCATCCATCGCCAGAGATTCGCTTCCTAGATATATCAAGGCAGTCTTATACAGTTTTGTGCGGATCGTTTCAATTCGTCTCGCAAATTCCTGATTATCCACTGCCATCTCACCTCCTTTGCTCTTTAGACGATTTTGTATGCGGTTTTTATTTATATTTTTAAATAAAATGACCCGGAAGGTTGCTAAGCCTTCCGGGTCTTTACACACAATTAGCCTTTGAAATACTTAACCGCTGCTTCAAACATACGGATGTCGTAGTTGCCGGGTACATTCTTGTAAAGGCCTGCACCTATACGCTCGCTATGGCCCATCTTACCTAAAACTCTGCCATCGGGAGAGGTAATGCCCTCGATTGCAAATACAGAGCCGTTGGGGTTGAATGCGGTATCCATAGAAGGAACGCCGTCCAAGTCAACATACTGAGTTGCGACCTGTCCGTTCTCAGCCAGTTTCATAGCCAGTTCCTTATCGGCATAGAAACGGCCTTCACCGTGGGAAATGGGAACATTTACAATGTCACCAACATTCATAAGGCTAAGCCACGGAGATTTGTTGGAAGCGATCCGGGTACGGACAATTCTGGACTGGTGGCGGGCAATGGTGTTGAATGTCAATGTAGGACATTTTTCATCGGTATCGATGATCTTACCATAAGGCACAAGGCCCAACTTGATAAGCGCCTGGAAGCCATTGCAGATACCACACATCAAACCGTCCCGATCATCCAGCAGCCGTGTGACCTGTTCCTTGACCGCAGGGTTGCGGAAGAACGCGGTTATAAACTTGGCAGAACCGTCGGGTTCGTCGCCGCCGGAGAAGCCGCCGGGAATAAAGATCATTTGGCTCTCCGCAATTTTTGCGGAAACTTCCTCAACACTTCTAGCCACATCATCGGCAGTCAGATTGCGAATCACTGCGATCTGGGCATCGGCACCGGCAGCCATCACCGCCCGGGCAGAATCAAATTCGCAGTTGGTGCCGGGAAATACAGGAATCAAAACCTTAGGCTTTGCGCACTTGATGGCAGGCGCTTTAGCGGAACGCCCATCGAAATTGAATGTGGGTGCCGTTTTGTCATCAGCAGGCGCGCAGGTGGGGTATACATCTTCCAGTACGCCCTCGTTCAGCGCCAGCAGTTCGTCAATAGTCGCGGTCTCATTGTCTAGAACGATGGACGGAACAGCATATGTTGTGCCGATTTTCATAGCCGTCACATGGGAAATATCCTCGGTCAATTCCGCTACGATAAAGCCATAGTAACCGGCGTCATACCAATTATCACCAACTGTTTCAGCGGCAGCAAAACCAATCCGATTGCCAAAGGACATCTTCATAACAGCCTCAGCAAGACCGTTTTCAACCGCCCATGCAGCCTTCACCTTACCGGCAAGATGCAGTCTGTGGAATTCTTCCCACGCCTGTTTCTGACTCTCAACAGTGTTGTCAGCAGGGGCAAACACATAAACAGGATCGCCTGCCTCCTTGAATTCAGGAGTCAGAACCTGCTCCTTGACAATGGGAGCAATGGCAAAGGAGATCAGCGTAGGCGGCACATCCATATCCAGGAACGAACCGGACATAGAGTCCTTACCGCCGATAGCGGCTGCACCCAATTCCAACTGGGCATCAAACGCACCCAACAGTGCCGCAAAAGGCTTGCCCCAACGGATGGGATCACTCTGCAACTTCTCAAAAAACTCCTGCAGTGTCAAATATGCCTTCTTATAATCAGCGCCTGCGGCGACCAATTTAGCCATAGAGGTGTACACGGCGGCCCGTGCGCCGGAATAAGGATCAATGCTCATATGGTCCGGATTGAGCCCCCATGCCATTACACTGGCCTGAGAGGTCTCCTGTCCAGGAAGAACCGGCAAAACGGCGGCCATTGCCTGAGCAGGCGTGGTTTGGGACTTGCCGCCAAATGGCATCAGCACAGAACCTGCGCCGATACTGCCATCAAAGCGCTCTACCAAACCTCTGCGGCTGGCAGTCTTCAGATCAGCAGCCATTTCCCGTAAGGAGTTATACAAAGGCTTACTCAATGCAGACAGATCTTTTTCCGTCACATTTACCTTTGTGTGCTTGTCTGCGCCGTTGGTATCCAAAAATGCCCGGGACAGGTTGGCGATCGTCTGGCCTTTCCAGACCATAACCATTCTTTCCGCTTCGGTTACGACCGCAACGCGATAGGCTTCCAGATTTTCTTTCTGGGCAGCGGCAATAAAGGCATCTGCATCCTTTGCATCAACCACAACCGCCATACGCTCCTGAGATTCAGAAATGGCAATTTCCGTACCGTCCAGGCCGTCATATTTCTTCCGTACTGCATCCAAATCGATCTGCAGGCCTGCGGCCAGTTCACCAATGGCAACAGAAACACCACAGGCGCCAAAGTCATTGCAGCGCTTGATAAGCCGGGTAACATTGCTGTCGCGGAACAATCGCTGAATCTTCCGTTCTTCGGGGGCGTTACCCTTCTGAACTTCGGATGCCATAGTTGTCAGAGATTTCATATTGTGGCTCTTAGAAGAACCGGTTGCGCCGCCGATACCGTCGCGACCGGTACGGCCACCCAAAAGCACGACTACATCGCCGGGCGCGGGGCGTTCTCTGCGCACATTATAGGCAGGTGCAGCGCCCACAACTGCGCCGCATTCCAAGCGCTTTGCCGCATAACCATCGTGGTAGATCTCTGCCACGTGGCCGGTTGCAAGGCCGATCTGGTTGCCGTAGGAAGAGTAACCAGCTGCGGCTGTTTGGCAGATCTTGCGCTGGGGCAGTT
This sequence comes from Oscillospiraceae bacterium, assembly GCA_017399325.1. Taxonomy (GTDB): domain Bacteria; phylum Bacillota; class Clostridia; order Oscillospirales; family Oscillospiraceae; genus Faecousia. Next base: position 139 of record JAFQDY010000171.1, on the reverse strand, counting down.
TGCCGGGAATGGTCTGATTCAAAGGTCTTCTGGGATCAGCTCCGCCGGTAACACGCATAGCCTGATGCACATAGGCGCGACCGGACAGAGGATCGCGGATACAGCCGCCGATACAGGTGGCAGCGCCGCCGAAGGGCTC
>JAFQDY010000170.1 GCA_017399325.1 Oscillospiraceae bacterium | reverse complement strand
GGAAGTCTGCGCTGGACGAACTGCTTTGGATCTGGCAGAAAAAGTCCAACCGTATTGAGGATCTGGGCAGCCACGTTTGGGACGAATGGGCCGGCGAAGACGGCACCATCGGCAAGGCTTACGGCTATCAGTTGGGCGTGAAGCATCAGTACAAAGAAGGTATGTTCGACCAGGTGGACCGGGTGATCTACGATTTGAAGAACAATCCTGCGTCCCGCCGTATTCTGACCAACATTTACACCTTCGAAGATCTCCATGAGATGAATCTGTATCCCTGCGCTTACTCCATGACTTTCAATGTTTCCGGCAACACCCTCAACGGCATTTTGAATCAGCGCTCTCAGGATATGCTCACCGCCAACAACTGGAATGTGGTGCAGTATTCCATGCTGCTGATGATGATGGCACAGGTCGCAGGTCTGGAAGCCGGCGAGTTGGTGCATGTGATTGCGGACTGCCACATTTACGACCGCCACATTCCCGCGGTGAAGGCCATGCTGGAAAAAGAAGGCCTGCCCGCGCCCAAGGTGACGCTGGATCCCACCGTTACCGATTTCTATCAGTTCACCAAGAACAGTTTCACGGTAGAAGATTACCAGTTCCATCCCTTTGATTTTGAAATTCCTATGGCGATTTGAGGTAGCAAAATGGAACTGATCGTAGCAGTTTATGACGACTGGGGTATCGGCAAGGACGGAACGCAACCTGTCGCCCTGTCTGCCGACCGGAAGTTCTTTCGGGAGACCACCAGAGGGGCAACGGTGATCGTAGGTCGGAAAACGCTGGCGGATTTTCCCGGCGGAAGGCCTTTGCCCAATCGGGTGAATGTGGTTTTGACCCGGCAGAATATAGAAATTGACGGTGTGGTAATTTGCCACAGTCCTGAAGAAGCGGCTAAACTGGCGCAGAACGCTGACCGGGCCATAGTGATCGGCGGCGGCAGTGTTTACAAGCAGATGCTGCCTTTCTGCGACACGGCCTATATCACAAAAGTCCACGCCACACCGGAATCGGACACATTCTTTCCCAATTTGGACGAAGATACCCAATGGAAACTGGAAGAAATTCTCCAATCAGGCGAGGAAAACGGCATTGCCTACCAGATGTGCCTGTACAAACGAATCTGAAGAACTCGGGCTGAAAAATTTTCAGCCCGGTTATTTTTTCCTATTGATGTTTTTGGTATGGCTATGATATACTATAATAAATAAAAGAGAAGGAAGCGACAAAGATGAGAAAGCCCCTTTGGAATTACATACTTTACGGCTTTATCCTGCTGCTGATCGTAGCGGGCATTTTTGTTTATGCGTTTTGGGATCAACTTCATTTTATCGTCAGCGCTCACAACGGGCCGCCTGTTTCTCCGGACCAGATCTCTATCTCCCTCAACGGCCCCCAGGAACTTTCTGTGGAACACGGCGGTACATATGAAGAACTGGGCGCGACCGCCCAATTTACCGACTATGAGGGTGTTGTGACCGACCTGCCTGTTATCATACAGGGAACGGTCGATCCTGACCGCTTCTGCAACCAACTGGTTCTCTACACCGCGCAAATGGGCGGCGCAGTTCAGCGGATCTATCGCTTTGTGCGGATCGTGGACACCACCGCGCCGGTGATCACCCTGACTGCCAGCCCCGATTACTACACGCTACCCGGTACCCCCTATGTGGAAGAAGGTTTTACTGCACTGGACGCCTGTGACGGAGATCTGACCGAGAAGGTCATCTGTACCGAAGAAAACGGCGTTGTCACCTATCAGGTCACTGACGCTTCCGGCAACACCGCAACCGCCACCCGAACCATCCACTATTATGACCCCACACCCCCCAGTTTGGATCTGCTTGGCGGGCAGACCATCATTCTTTCGGCGGGGCAATCTTATGAAGATCCCGGCTATACCGCCTGGGACAAATACGATTACGATCTGACCTCGCAGGTAACTTGCGACGGTGAGATCAACAATACGATTCCCGGCATTTATAAGACCCGTTACAGTGTTACCAACGGATACGGAAACACAACCGAACTGGAACGAACGGTTTATGTCGTTCCGCCGGAATACGTCCCAAGCAGTTTTGCCGGCACGGCTTTGGAGACCGGCGGCGTTGCTGTGAAACCCAACGGCAAGGTGATCTATCTGACCTTTGACGATGGCCCCAGCAGCCACACGGCCAGGCTTTTGGACACTTTGGCCAGGTATGATGTGAAGGCCAGTTTCTTTGTGGTAAAGACCAGTTACATCAACATTATCAAACGGACCGCAAGCGAAGGCCACACCGTTGCCATTCACTCCTACACCCACGATTACGCCAGCATTTACAAGAGCGACGAAGCCTTTATGGCAGACTTGCAGGCTATGCAGGACGTGATCTTTGAACTGACCGGTCAAAAGGCTATGCTGACCCGCTTCCCCGGCGGCAGTTCCAACACCCGCAGCCTTTCTTACAACAAGGGCATTATGACAAGACTTGCCCAGAAATTAACCGAATTGGGCTACCAGTATTTTGACTGGAATGTTTCAAGCGGTGATGCCGGCGGCGCTTACACGGCCGAGGCTGTTTACAACAATGTGATCAATGGCGTCAGTGGACGCTCCGCCTCTGTTGTTTTGCAGCACGACATCAAAGGCTTCAGCGTAGACGCGGTAGAAAAGATCCTGGTTTGGGGATTGTGCCACGGCTACTCCTTCCAGCCCCTTACCTTTGACTCTCCTACATACCATCACGGCATACGAAATTAAGTAAATCCCCGGGAACGGTTTGTTCCCGGGGTTCTTTTATTCCGTTTCCAGAGGAAGAATGGATTTCAAGTAGGCCATTGTGTTCTCACACTGGTCTGTAACGCTGATGTCGCACCATGTCTTCCAATGGTCAGTATCGTCCTCTGCTATGAGCGTAAAGTTCAAGTGGTACTCATCGTCGCCTTTGTAAGTGAGCCATTTTTGCGCCATTGTGCCTGCCTCGCAGTCGGCTTTTATGGCATCCAGCAGACCTTTGAGCATTTCCTTGTCTTTGCTATCCTCCTGCACACTTTCTGTTTGTGTATAGTAGAAAATACTTACTCCGGAAACCTCTGCGTAGATCTCATCGACGGTATTGCGCTTAAACAGAAACCGCATATCGCTGAAATACTGTTTGGCCTGCTCGGCAAGTTCTCCGTCATGGGGCATTTCATAGTATCTTTTTACTGTCTTGCCGTTTTTCAATTGGTAATGGATCTGAACGGAATCTGTGTGGCCGGAATTGGGCTGGCCCTTGCGGGCGATCAGTTGCTTATGAAAATTTTGCAGGTTTGCCAGTTCCCGGGTGTCCGTAATTTCGTAACGGGGTTGGGAATTGCTGTCGTAGTAGATATAGCCGTTGTCATAAACGGCTGCCCATTGGATCTCGTCAAGATGGGGTACTTTGCCGGAAATGCCCAAGGGGTCAAGCCAGGTAAGACCCATAGAACCGGCTACCATCACAACCAAAAGGCCAAGGCCGATCAAGGATTTTTTGTTGAACACACGCAAGGTGCGACCCAGCAGCATTCTGCCTGCAAAGTAGCCGATGATCAGACCCAAGACCAAGAAAATATAGGACGGTTCGTCCAGAAGTTCGGAAAATGCGAACAGTACCGCGCCTGCGCCAACGGAGAAGATCACCAAAAACACAGGAGAAAGCGGACGCAGGGAGATGAAATCTCCGGCAGACTCCAATCGGCGGCGGCGGTAGACAAACCAAGCCCCCACCAGACTCACAACACCTGCCACGGCGCAGAGGGAAATGAATCGCCAGTCCTCGGTCAGAAAACCCTGGAAATACAGTTCGATGGTCGTGGGCATATATTCCACTTCGACAAACTCCAGGTTCAGCATATGGCCCACAGGGAAGAGTTGGGTCATATCATTCAGGTTCAGGTCTACGCCGTAAAGCATCGGCACATAGATCATTTCCATCAAGCCGAATACCAGCACGGTGATAAAATGAATGATGCCGTAGACCGCGATCATACCCAGCCGGTTGCCGGCGCACATAGCGCTCAAAACGGCCGTGCCGAAGAAGAACAGAAATTGCAGTGTGCTGACCGCCAGCCAAATGAATGCCACATAGGCATAGTCCCACATAACCACGCAGGCCAGCAGACTCATAACCAGATTGGGCACTACCGAGAACAGGACGCCGGCAGCCACGCCGGTCAGCAGCCAACCTTCCCGGCGAATGGGAAATGCGTGGAGGGCGTTACATAGGCGGTGATTGAACAGGTCGCCAAATAGGAATGTGGCACAAAGGCCCGCATACAAAAGGTTTACCCATGCCATTTGGGGCATAGTCCGTATCACATCCCGGGCGATATATGCCGTATCCTGTCCGCCGGTGCCGAAGAAGACCAGCAGCATAAACAGCAAATAGAGCGCCCAAATGGGTGAGAACCGGAGGATGTTCTTTTTGAACGCAGTTACATTAAAGAAGGATGTCTTTGACTTCATGGTTCACACCTCCCAATTCATAAATGAATATCTCTTCCAGCGACAGGGGCAGCACATCAAAATAAGGCACATTGCAGGCTGAAACTTTTAGGGATATCTCCTCCGGTGTACCGCGGACGACCAGTGTTTGCAGGCGACCGGATGTGCCGGTATGGAGAACTTCCAAACCCTTGGGCGGCTCACCCACGATCTGCAGTTTCACGGTGTTGCCTTGCATAGAAGCAAGGCTGCGCTCCAAAAGCATTTGGCCCTTGTCCATAATGCCCACATGGTCGCAGATGTCCTCCAGTTCACGCAAATTATGGGAAGAAATCAGAACGGTTGTTTCCCGCTGGGCAACATCCGACAAGATCAGACTCCAGACCTGCCGGCGCATAACCGGGTCAAGGCCGTCCACCGGTTCATCCAGGATCATCACATCCGGGCGGGTGCAAATGCTCAAATGAAATGCCGCCTGTTTCTGCATACCTTTGGAAAACCGACGGATCTGGGACTTTTTCGGCAGTTGGAACACATCGTAAAGTCTGTCAAACAGTTCATCATTGAACTGAGGATAGAAGCCTTTGTAGTACTTGCGCATCTCTTCCAATGTGGCCGACGGGAAGAAGAAAATCTCGTCAGGGATATAACACATGCGGGACTTTACCTCGGGATTCTCATAAACTGGCAATCCGTCCATGGTAATGCTGCCGCTGTCCGGGCGGTACACACCGGTGAGCAAGCGAATGGCTGTGGATTTACCGGCGCCGTTAGGGCCTACCAAGCCGTAGACCGTGCCCTTCGGCACGTGCATTGACAGGTCAGACAATGCGGTAAAGTCTCCGAATGTTTTGGTTACATTTTGCATTTCAAGCATCTGTATCCCCTCCTTGTTTCAAGTGCAGCAGCAGGGTCTGCAAAGGTACGCCTGCTGATAAAAGTTCCTGGGCCGCTTTGTCAAATTGCGCCCAAAGGGGCTGGTGGGTTTGATCTTCCGCCCCGGGAACATCGCAGACAAAACTGCCTTTGCCGGACACAGAGGCGATCCAGCCGTCCGCTTCCAGTTCCCGGTAGGCCCGTTGTATGGTGTTGGGATTGATGGCCAGTTCGCTGGCAAGTTCCCGGACGCTGGGGAGTTTCTCCCCTGCCGTCAGTACGCCTGCGCGGATCTGGCTGCGGAAATTATCGGCGATCTGCGTGTAGATCGGCCGGGCATCCCGATAGTTTAAAAACGCCATATGCATCCCCTCCTTTATGTGTATTAACCGTACTAACTGTACTAGTACAGTTATCATACATCTACTCTTTCCTTTTGTCAAGTAGTTTTTATAAAAAAGGTCAAGGCAGTTACGCCTTGACCTTTTCAAACAGTTATCTTTTTTCTTCGCCCTGCTTCACCAGAATATCGGTGTTCTCAATCAACTGGCCGAGGCCGTATGTCATAAAAGAACCGATCCAGGAACCAAGGGAGCCAATGCCGATAAATAAAAGTGCTGTAATCACATTCCTTGAAAGCAACCCGAGAATGACAGATGCAACAATGCCGATCCAGCAGACCACCTTTGCAAGCGTTTTGATCTTACCGCCAATATTGTCAAACATACCCGAACCTCCTGTGTTTTTAATCAACTTTAGGCAGGTAACTCAGGCCCTTTGCCAATTCTTCATCGGTGGGCGTATAGTCAACCATCTTGCCGTCGTGGAATTTTTCATAGGCGTACATATCGAAGTAGCCGGTGCCGGTCAGGCCGAAGACGATG
>JAFQDY010000169.1 GCA_017399325.1 Oscillospiraceae bacterium | reverse complement strand
GCGATATTTGCTGACATCAAAGAGCAGCCCCATTCCTATACACGCAAGCAGCAAACACAAAAAGGATTCTGTGTTGCGCGTCAGTATTGTACAGACGGGGCATGTTGCCTGATGGCAGTCATGGCCTGAGTGGAGAATCAGAAGGGCCCCGGATAACAACGCTGTTGCGCACAAAAGCAGAATCAATGCTGCTGCAATTCTACGCTGTTTCATCTACAGTACCCTCCTTTGTCGTATTGGCTTTCGCCTAAGTGTATTATAGCACTTAAAACAGGCGGTGCAAGCGAATACATGTTTAAAAGTGAAAACAATTTATGAATATTCAATTGGAGGCCTACGTTTCAAACAAAGAGAACAAATCCAAAGAGAATAATGTATAGATATGGTATAAAAACAAAAAAGAACCCTCGAAAACGCAATGTTTTCAAGGGTTTTGACTGGTCGAGGTGACAGGATTTGAACCTGCGACCTTTTGGTCCCGAAGTAATCCTCCACAGGTGCATTTTATTCATCTTGTCCCCGGAAACACAGCATAAACTTCGTATTTTGTGGTCAAGATCATGTATTTTATTCAACACGATCTGAAACTGACCACATTTTGACCACCTGACGCGAAAATTAAGGCGTTTGGTGGTCTTTTTTTGCGTCCTCAACCGTGACGGAATTGTCGAGCCAGCCGTCGAGAAAATCGACGATCTGGCTGCGGGAGGTTTTCTCTCGCTCCTGTGACAGATGCGTGTAGAGGTCGAGGGTCATCCGCACATCGGCATGACCGAGATAGTATTGCGCGGCCTTCACAGGCACGTCTGCATCGTACAGAGCGGTGGCGAAGGTGTGCCGCAGGTCGTGGGCGAGCGTATCGAAGATGATGTACTGCCGCCCTTTCTTCTCAGCCTTGGCGATCTTGGTTTCGAGAGTTTCGCGGCGACCTTGCTGAACCACAGGCTCGCCGTTGAGGATGCGCTGCATGGCGAGGTTGAACCCATCCCATCCTCGGTCGAAAGCGCTGCCGCTGATCTGCTCTCCCTTGGCAGATACGCAGACGAGGCCGGTGCGCTTCTCAGGCGGCACGGTATTCAAGGCCTCCCACAACGGTCCGCAGATCGGAAGGATGCGAAGGCCGGAGATCGACTTGGCGCGTTCTTCAATCTTAGATTTGTTGGATGCAATCACGGCAACCTCGCGGACGCGAAGTTGCTTTTTCTCCATGTCGATGTTCTCCCAGCGGAGAGCCATCATCTCCCCACGCCGCAGACCGCACAGCAGCATGAGCATAGCCCACAGCCCGCAGCGGTGCTGGTTCCAGTTCTTCAGGATACAGTCTGTTTCCCAGCGCTCAAGCGCACGGTGGGTGCCTTTGGTGCCTTCCGGCAGATCAAGGCCCTCTGCGGGGTTGATGAAGATCAGGCGGTTTGTCCGCGCCTTCTCGAACACCCGGAAGAAAGCCTGATAGTATTTCTTGATGTTCGAGTTGGATGTGCCGTCGAGCTTGTTTATCAGGGCTTGCAGGTCTGCTTCGCGGACCTCGGAAACCTGCTTCTTGCCAAGTGCTGCCTTTAGGCGGTTGTATGGCACGGCATCGCCTTTGGAATAGGCGGGGTTGACGTTCGTGCGGTAGAGCCGCAAACAGGTGTCCACCCAATCAGCGACGGAGATCTTGCTGTCGATAATGCCGATTGCCATCTTCGCCTTGTATTCGTCGCGCTTGCGGTTAGCCTCGGTGCGGGTTTTGCCGTAGAAGCTCTTTCGGTCGGGACTACCATCGGGCTTTACGCCGATGGTCAAAGTGACCTGTATACGGCGATCTTTTCGCTCACCCTTTTTCTTACGGGTCTTTACTTGTTGCTGTTCGTCCATTCTGGATGCTCCATACAGAGGGAGAGCGCCTGACGGAGCATCGTCCACTCGGTGTCGTCGATGATGACGGCGATCTTGCCATCGCCTATGCTTACGGCGGTATATTCTCCTGCAGCGGCGTCGCGGACAATGCGCTCCGGTTCTGTCAAGAACTGTTTCAAGGTGACTTTGTTCATGGTATCCTCCGTATCATCTGAAATCATTTGCTATCAGGTACTGGAAGTTACTTGCTATAGTCTCCGAGGAATCGAGAAACGAGAAACGAGAATCGTAAATCGAGAATCGCATTTATGCATGGAGCGATCTTAGATCACTCCATGCCGGAAGATGACTGCGTATAGGTGTTTGAGATTGCTATTGACAACCCTGTATACCCTGTCGCCACAAAAGGGAGACGTTTCTTCAAGGCGTTAAGGGAAATTGTTTTCTGATTTCCGGCGATGACATTCAAGTCGGCTGTTGCAACGACATAGAAGTCCCACTTCGAGAGGTCGAGCAGGCTGTCGCTTGGGTCGTCATTATTCACGACACAGAACACATAGACATCGGAATGCCGGATTGCATCGGGGCTATCGCTATCCAAATCCACCTT
>JAFQDY010000001.1 GCA_017399325.1 Oscillospiraceae bacterium | reverse complement strand
GTTTAAATTCTTCTTCCCCGTCACCTCTACTTTTGAACCCATTCGCATCGACTTCACTCTGCCCGAATACCGCACCAATTTCTACCCCGGTCAGGATGCTTCTAAGATCGTGGGTAAAGTGACTTCCCGTAAGGCCGTAACATTGAAACTGGAAGGCGGTGAAATGGCCACCCAGGTCATCACCCCCGATGCAGACGGCAACTTCACCTTTGAAACACCCGACTTTAAGCAGGGAAGTGAGGCAATTTTGACCGCCACTACCGACAGTTGGGAAATCAAGAAGACTATGCGCAATCTGGCACCTACCGGCCACACTATGTCCTGGATCTCCGGCGGTAATCTTGTTGTGAACGGCAAACCGATTTTGCGCCGTAATATGTACGCTACCTATTACAACGGCGGCGAAGCCTTCCGAAGAAGATACGATGCTGACAATCTGCACGAAACAAGATTCGTAACGTGGCAAACCACCCAGCCCGGTGTTATGATCCCCGGCAGCCAGGCCTATAACGCATCCGTCCAAGGTGAAACCACCCAGGACCGGATGCCCAGCGATGAAATGCTGCGGAAACTGGGTGCAGCTTTGGAATCTTATAAGGATAAAGACTATGTCTACAACCACACTTGGGATGAGCCGGAATATAACCACTGCTCCTTGATCTATATGAAGCACATCTACGATTATTTGTGCGAGAAAGACCCCTACCACGTAGTCGAGAATGCAACCCACAATCCCGAGTGGTATTATCCCCACTGTGACTGGATGGAAGCCGACCCCTACCTGGGCGCAATGATCACCGATAAGGGCGAGCGTATTTATTCCAAGGCTTGCAACAAATTGCCCGGTTACATCGACTCTGCCGTTGAGATGGGTCTGCCCAACAAATCCATCGGCATCGTCAACACCTGTTTTGCTTACAGATGGGTGGATCTGGCCCATTCCTATCCCACATTTGATGAAATGCTCGCCAGCACCTGGGTCATGTTCAACCACGGCGCAAAGACCGTTTCTTCTTATGCATACCACGATATGAACGACCGTCCGCACCTGTACGAAGGCACCCGTTACATCTTTGCTTCTCTGGAAACTTTGGAAACGCCTATCCTCTTCGGTAAACGCAAAGTGCTGCTGCGCAATGAAAATGTTGACGCCGCCCTGTTTGAATACGGCGATGATACCTTCTTCGTTCTGGTCAATATGACTGCCAATCCGCAGAATGTTACGCTGGACGGTATTAATGGCACATGGCACCGCTTCCGTCATAACCGCACCTTCTCCGGCAACACTTTCGAACTGAAGCCGTTTGAAGTGGCCATTGGTACCCGCGCCTGGAAGGACAGAAATCTGCCCACTTACCAGCAGACCGTCGCCTTGATGGAACGCCTGGAAGCAGCGCGCTGCGCAAGCAAGAGTTTGCTGTTCGGCCGCGAAGCAGATATTGTAACCAACCCCCCGAAGATGTATAAACTTTTTGACGGCGTGCAGGACAATCTTGCCAAGGAAATGCGGGGCAAGGACCTGTTTATGGAAGCAGACCTGACCAAGGTCAAACCCACATTCAGCACCGTGGCTCTGTACGGCTGGCACTTGGAAGGCGCAACGCTCAAAGTGCGTGTAGGCGATCAGTGGGAAACCATCGAACCTGCTGATCTGGAAAGCAAGGAATTCAGCCAGATCTTCACCTTGAAGCAGGCTGTTTCTCCCGATGCGATCCGCTTTGAATTCCCTCAGGAACGCATCGAACTTTACGAATTGGAAGTCTACTGATCCATATCCAAAACCCGATCGGACGGCATCGCAAGTTGCCGTCCGATTTAATTTAAAAAACTATATAAAAATGTTGCAAACCAAGAAAAATCGTGTTACTATTAACAAAAATAATTTTAGGAGGGAAGAAAATGTACGATAAAATTTTCCCCGATAACTGCATTACCCTAGACGGCCGGATGGACGAGGCCGTTTGGAATGAAGTCCCTGAATATACCGGTTTTACCACAAGAAAGGCTGTTGGCGGCGAAATGCTTGAAAATCAGACTTTCTTAAAGATCCTGCCCTGTGAAAACCGGGTGTATTTCGGCGTGAAATGTATGGATACCCATATGGATTTCGTGAAAAAATACGCATCCAAAGATATTTATCAGGGCAATAGCGTGGAGGTGTTTATTTCCCCCTCCAGCAGCATCTCCGAGATCTACAACTTTGCCTTGACCATCGATGGATTGACCCAAACCCTGTGCTTTGTTGAGGGTGGCAACAACCGTCATATCTACCATCCTTATTGGCATCACGCGGTGTATTTCGGTGAGGACTACTGGTCTGTGGAGATCGAATTTCCGCTGACAGCCTTCTATCACACACCCAATGATAATTGGAGTGACGAGTGGGTCGTTAATGTACTTAGAAACCGTCCTGTTCCCAACACCTTGACCTATTCCGGCCAGCAAGTGTTTGAGTGCAGCTCTTGGGCGCAAATGGATCAGAACTTCCTGGAAATGCACAATTGCAAGCGCGTTTCCAATATGCCCATCCGTCCTTTGCGGAATGACATTAAGTTTACCGGTCTGGCTCTTGATCTGGTCGAATCCACCGAAAAGGGCTACTGCGGCAACATCAATGTGACCGTGTCCAACCCGGTTGCCGACACCTTTGTGTTTACCTCCGATTTTTCCGAGCCCGTAACGGTTCATCTGGAGTCCGGTGTTAATAATATCTCTGCACCCTGCTGTGTCAAAGATCTGATCCGATACAATGTGGCGGCAGAACTCAGGCGGGAAAACGATGGGGAAGTGTTCAAGTTCTACAGTCCTATCACCGCAGAGTTTGAGCCCATCCGTATTGCGTTCAGTCTGCCTGAGTACCGCACCAATTTCTACCCCGGTCAGGATGCCTCCAAAATCGTGGGCAAGGTAACGGCCCCCAAGCCTGTAACCTTGACCTTAGAGGGCGGCGGAATGGCCACACAGGTGATTTCTCCTGATGCAGAGGGTAACTTCACCTTTGAAACGCCCGACTTCCAGGAGGGAAGTGAGGCCGTCCTGACCGCAGCCATCGACGGCTGGGAAATCAAAAAGACAATGCGCCGCCTTGCGCCTACCGGCCACACCATGACTTGGGTTTCCGGCGGCAGAATGATCGTGAACGGCAAGCCGATCTTCCGTCGCAATGTGTGCGCCGCCTACTACCGTGGCGGTGAGGCCTTCGACCGCAGATACAGAGCTGACGACCTGAACGAAACCAATGTGATGAATCAGCGCTTCACCCAGCCCAGATGGCTGATCCCCAACAGTCAGGTCTACAACGCATCCTTCTTAGGCGAATCCTGCCAGGACATTGCACCCAGCGCAGAAATGTTGGAGAAGCTGGATAAAATGCTTGCTCCCTGTAAGGATATCGACTATACCCATAACTACGCCTATGATGAGCCGGAGTACCACAACTCCTCGCTGATTTATATGCGGAAGTTCTTGGACTACACGGCAGAAAAAGACCCCTACCACCTGATCCGCATCTGTTCCCACGACCCGGACAAGTATATGCCTTACTGTGACTGGATCGACACAGACCCCTATATGGAGATCAAGGTAGATAAGGACGGCAACCGTTCCTTCGGCCGCCCCATCAACACGCTGCACAAATTTGTCGACACCGTCGCAAAGATGAACAGACCCGATAAGGTGCTGGGCGTTGTCACCACTTGCTTTGCCTATAAGAACATTGCCCCGGAGTTTGAGTATCCCACCTTCGACGAGATGCTCTGCCATGCTTGGGTCTTTGTCAACCACGGCGCAAAGGCGCTCTCCTCCTATGCCTACCACGATATGAACGACCGTCCTCAGCTGTATGAAGGCACACGGTACCTGTTTGCATCTTTGGGAGCGCTTGAAAATCAGATCCTCTTTGCTGACTTTAAGACGCTGCAATGCGATGAGAATATCGATGCTGTTTTGTACGAATACGGCGACGATTCCATTTTCGTGGCGGCTAATATGAGCGACAAGCCTCAGACTGTCACATTGGACGGTATTTCCGGCACTTGGTACCACTTCCGCCATAACCGTACATTTACCGGCAATACCTTCGAGTTGAAGCCCTATGAGGTGCTTATCGGTACCCGGCAAATGAAGGACAGAAAACTTCCCACCTACCAGCAGACAGCCGCGCTGATCGACCGCCTTGAGGCAGAGCGCCTGAGCAATAAGAGCCTGCTCTTTGATCGGCTGGAGGATATTGAGATCAGCACCCAACCCGGCCAGTGGACAAGACACAAACTGTTTGACGGCGTGAAGGATAATCTGGCCTGCGAACTGCGGGGAAAAGACCTGTTCCTGGAACTGGGTCTTAAGAAGGTCGCGCCCACATTCAATAAGATCGTCCTCAGCGGCTGGCATCTGGAGGATGCGGTGATCAAAGTGCGCATAAACGGCGAAATGATCACATTGGAGCCGGAATCTACCCAAAACGAAGAATTCTCCGCAACCTATCTGTTAAAAGAACCGATCACCCCTGATGCTCTGCGTTTTGAGTTCCCGCAGGAATTTGTGGAACTTTACGAAGTAGAAGTTTTCTGATTTTTTTACTAACCGAAAACCGGACGGTGCCAACTGGTACCGTCCGGTTTTTGTTGTATTCGCACGGTTCTGCGTTGTGCAGTTATGCAGCTGGATGAAAAGTACAAATTCTGATTTAAAAAACGCAAAATAACATTGAAAAACCGCAAGTATTTGTTGCATATTATGGAATGACATGCTATCATAATTATGAATATCGTTATCGGAATATCTCGGAAATCTTATGCGTTAATAACGATTGCCAATTCGTAAATCATCCCCGGATCTCGCGAAAAGATTTTTAGGAGGAAATGGAAAATGGACAAGAAGATCTTCCCGGATAATTGTGTTGTTCTAGATGGAAAAATGGATGAGGCTGTTTGGAACGAAGTGCCTGTATACACCGGCTTTACCACTCGTAAAGTGGTCGGCGGCGAACTGGTAAAGGATCAAACCTTTGTAAAGATCCTGCCCTGTGAAAACCGCGTGTACTTCGGCATCAAGTGTGCGGAATCCAATATGGATTTCGTAAAATCCTTTGCTTCGCAAAATATCTATTGCGGCAGTAGTGTGGAAGTGTTCCTTTCTCCTACCAACAGTATTTCCGAACTGTATAACTTTGCGGTAACCATCGACGGTTTGACGCAAGTCCTTTACTTTGTTGAGGGCGGTTCTAACAAAGTTGTCTACACACCCGATTGGAATCACGCCGTGCATATGGGTGCGGATCACTGGTCAATAGAGATCGAATTTCCCCTGTCTGCGTTTTACCATTCTCCCAACGAAAAATGGAGCGACCAGTGGCTGGTCAATGTGATCCGCAACCAACCCAGTGCGACGGAAAAGAACTATTGGGGACAACCGGTGTTTACCTGCAGCACATGGAGTAAGATCAACAAGAGTTTTCTGGAAGGAAAAAACTTCCGGCAGGTTACAGGAATGCCTGTGCGCCCGCTGCGGGACGATATTAAATTTTTAAGCGTTGCCTTGGACCTGAATGAGCATACAGAAAACGGCTATCGCGGCACAATGGAAGTGACGATGGCTAACGCCGCATCCGATACTTTTACATTCACTTCTGATTTTTCAGAACCTACGACCGTGACTTTGCAGGCAGGCAACAACACATTCAGTGTGCCGTGCTGCGTGAAAGAACTGACCAATTACAATCTGACAATGTCTTTTAAGCGGGTAGATGACGGGGCAATATTCAAGTACCACACCCCCGTTACCGCCACATTCGAACCGATCCGCATCACATTCACACTCCCTGAGTACCGCACCAATTTCTATCCCGGCCAGGATTATTCCAGGATCGTGGGTAAAGTTACCGCACCCAAGTCCGTTACTTTGAAACTGGAAGGCGGCGGTGTGCAGACCCAGATCGTCATCCCCGACGTGGAAGGCAATTTCGCTTTCCAAACTGCAGATTTTGAAGAGGGTGGGGAAGCGATCCTGACTGCTACCGTAGACGGCTATGAGATCAAGAAAACTATGCGGCGTATCAAACCCACCGGCCGCACTATGGCCTGGGTCTCCGGTGGCAGAATGATGGTGAACGGCAAAGCCGTTCTCCGTCGGAACATTACGGCCGCGTTCTATAAGGGCGGCGAAGCCCTGGACAGAAAATACAGGGCCGACAACCTTCACGAAACACTGGAAACCAGAAATATCTGCTTTACCCAGCCCAGATGGCTGATCTCCGGCGCAGAATCCTATAGCGCTTCTTCTGCAGGCGAAGCCACTCAGGACAGAGCGCCCAGTGAAGAGATCCTGCAGAAACTTGATGATCTGATCGAAGAATATAAGTCGGAAGATTTTGTACAGAACTATACATATGATGAACCGGAATATCACCATGCTTCGCTGATCTATATGCGGCAGTACTGCGATTACCTGACAGAAAAAGATCCCTATCATATTATCAGAATTTGCTCACACAATCCCGATGTGTATATGCCCTATTGTGACT
>JAFQDY010000168.1 GCA_017399325.1 Oscillospiraceae bacterium | reverse complement strand
GGATTCGGTGCAAGGACTTTCCCGCAAGGTTTGCATATTCTCCACACGAGGAAGCACCACGGTCATATTCCGATCCACCATCGTCTTGCACGCAAGAACGGTATCATTGTTGACAATCATTTTGCACTTACCGCACAGGCCATTTCCACCGCAGGGTGCATCCGGATAGATGCCATTTTGCTTTAACGCGTCCAAAAGATTGGTGTTTGCAGCCACCTCGATTTTTCTGCTTTCCGCAGGAATATCCACAATCGGCATCCTGATGCCTCCCTTCCCATTTCTTTTATATTATACGATAAAACCATTTTTTTCAATAACGGATTCCGCACTCGTAACGCCTTGACATTCCAACTAAGAAAGATTATACTGTATTTATATGAACACGTTCGCAAAGGAGTATCTATGCCAAAAATTATTGAGAATTTGGAATCCCACCTAATGAATGAGGCAAAGAAGCAAATCGAGCAAAACGGATATGGTGCTGTCACAATCCGTAGTATTGCAAAGGCTTGCGGCGTGGGTGTAGGAACTGTGTACAATTACTTTCCCTCTAAGGAAGCGCTGATCGCCACACACTTGCTGGGCGATTGGAATGTGTGCATAGATGCCATTACACGCACGGCAGAAAGTGCCGCGGATCCGCAGCCGGTTTTGCTGTGCATTTACGAACAACTCGTGGGTTTTGCTGACCGCCATCAGGCGATTTTCCGGCACGAAGCGGCCGCAGTCAGCTTTGCAGGTTCTTTCAGTCGATACCATAATCTGCTTCGCTCTCAGTTGGCACAACCACTGAACAAGTTCTGCGGCAGTGATTTTGCCGCCCTGTTGATTGCAGAAAGTCTGCTGACATGGTCTATGGCAGGAAAGTCCTTTAATGAAATCTATGAAATACTGAAAAAACTGTTTTAAGGAGAGATGCAATATGTCCAGTTTTGAAAATCTTCGCGTGGTAGACAATTTCTACCAGACATCCCTGTTTTTCCCCATGCCCACAGTGGTGATTTCCACCCTGTGTGAGGATGGCTCCACCACCTTGGGTCCTTACTCTCTGGTGCAGCCTTACTACGTAGCCGGCAAGGATTACTACGCCATGCTTTTGTCCTGCCGCAACAGTTCCAACACCGCCCAGAACATTCTGCGCACCGGTAAATGTGCCATCAACTTTGTAGACGATAAGCCCAAGACCTTCAAAGAGTGCGTCAAACTCTCTTGGCCCGGTGACAAGCCGGAAGACAAAATGCCGAATTGTCAGTTCAAACTGGAAAAAGGTCAGGCCGAGGGCGATCGCCCCATGGTTTTGACCGATGCCATTCAGGTCATCGAGTGTACATGGGTACGGGAACTGGATAACGCCCAGAACGACCAACCCGGCGAACTCCACGGCTACGAGCCCCCTTACCATGATTTCAACGGCATCACCTCCAAATTTGGTGCCCACTTCATCCTGAAGGTGGATAAAATCCTGATGAAGAAGAAGTATAGCGATGCCATCATCAACGGTGTCCGTGCCAAGGACTTTCCCCCACTGCCCGTGGACTACGGCTACCGGGACAGCAAGAATTTCTGGTTCCACCGCAAAACCCGTATGCGTGCAGAGTTGCTGCCCATCCGGAAGCAGTCTTTGGATTCTGTCCGCTATGCTGCTGACCGGGCCGACGACAAGGTGAAATTTACAGATGATGCACTGGAAATGATTCTGAATGTCCCCCGCGTATTCCTGCCTTTGGTGCTGAAGGGCTGCGTGGAATGGGCAAGAGAGAACAACTGCGAACTGATCACCGCAGCAGAAATGAAGATCATCAACGACAAACGCGCAAAGGAAAAGAACAAAAAATAAAGGAGGTGTCTCCTGTGTATAATGTTTCCATTCCCATGGCTTTGGTCGACTACATCCCTGTTGTTTTTTTTGGAATCGCTGCTACGCTCCTACAGTTGGATTTGTACAGCAAGATGCGCAAGGACGCGTTTGCGCTGTTTGCCGC
>JAFQDY010000167.1 GCA_017399325.1 Oscillospiraceae bacterium | reverse complement strand
TGTAGTGGTTTCGCTGAGCAGCCACTCCCGAAATTCCGCCACGGTCATATTGCGGATTTTCTCGTAAGCCGGGGTGTTCACATCGTCTTGGATAATCCGCGTAACTTCGTCTTGTTCATAAGGAACAGCCGGGTTTTCCCGCAAGTCAGCCAAGGTCAGTTCCGACAAAACCACCTTGGCGGCCACCCGCTCCTGAGCGGATTCGGCGGCAAGGCCGGCCAGTTTGTCGCCGGTCTTTTCCTCGTTGGCCTTGGCCAGCACCTCTTTTACATTTTTAAATGTGTAGGTTTTCCCCAAAAGGGTCGTTTTCAGTTTCATAGCGTACCTCTCATTGTGAAAGAATCAGGGTTTTCACCACTACGGGCAGGGCCGGACCGATGGGCGCGCCCAAGTCCAAATAACTTTCCGGCGTCAGGATAACCCGGTCGATGCACAGGCATTTTTTGCCCGGCGCAAGAAGGAAGATCGCCTGCCCCAAAGCCTTGGCCATATCTGCCTGCAGGCAGATATACAGGTCGCGGTCGCCGCTGCCGGCAACCAGTGTTTTTGCAAGATCTTGCACCGATGCATAGGACGGGGACTGTTCCCCGGGAAAGGCCAGCACCACCGCATCGCTGTCCTGCCCCAAATAGGCGTTTGCCACCGCCTCCGGGGTAATGGGCATTGGAAGTTGCACCACCGGCAGGTTCTGTTTGGGAAGTTCCACCCCCGAAAGAAATACCGTAGAGCCGGACAGTTGGGCGCTGTGGCAACCTGCTCCGATGACCGTTGCCCGAATGGTGTGTTCCCCCAGCCGATACTGCCCTTTGCACAGGGCGCTGGTCTGAATGGCTTTGCCCAAAAGCACGCCTAAATCACCAAAGGCGTTTTTTCCGTGGGCGGTTTCGATACAATCGGCAACGCCGCCGGAAAAGGAGATCACATCTGCCTTCACGGGCGACCAGGGGTTTGCTGCTTCTTTGGTGGTAAATGCGTCAAAAAATGGGGTTTCGGGGCGCAAGTTTGCCGCTGTTTCCAGGGCCTGCGCCAGCATATCCGTGATTTGGGACAGTTGGACATCTGTGGGAATTTCACCGATTTTTAAGTCGCAAAGAGGCGAGATCACCGGGGAAATGTAGGAGATCGCCCCGTTTTCGTCCAGTTTTACCAGCCGACCGCCCACATTCAGACAACCGGTGCGGACGATCTTGCCGTTTTGGATGAAGGACAGATTGCTTGTGCCGCCGCCAATGTCCATATGCAAAACGGACAAGCCGGTTTTTTCGGAAAATTCCGTTGCGCCCGCCCCTTTTGCGGACAAAACACTTTCCAAGTCCGGCCCGGCGGTTGCCACCACAAAATCCCCTGCAAAGCCGGACAGGGCAGATAAGACTTCCCGGGCGTTTTCCTTGCGGGACGTTTCTCCGGTGATGATCACCGCGCCGGTGTCCACTTGGGATTTTAAAACCCCGGCAAGGGCGTATTGCTCTGCCACCCACCGGGCTATTTGCTCCCCGTCCACCCGGTCGTTGGACACAAGGGGTGTGAAGATGACGGGACTTTGGTAGAGAAGCTCCCGCCCCTCGATCACCATTTCCGGCACAGAAAATGCGCCGCCTTTATTTTCTACGGTCAGCCGGGACAGGATCAGTTGGGTGGTGGTCGTCCCCACATCCAGCCCGACGCTCAAAAGTGTCCCCAATCACATCACCTGCCGCAAGATTTTCTGCACCGTCGGTGCGGTGGGACGCACCGGGTTGGTGGCGCAGCAGGGGTCTTCCAATGCGGCTTTTACAATGGTGTCGGCCTTTTCCTGCACCTGCCGGGGTTCAATGCCCGCTTGGGATAAGGTCTGGGGCAGGCGCAATTCCTTTCGCAGTTGCAAAAGGGCGTTTCGCAAATTCCGCACTGCCAAAGTGTCCACACTGCCGCCAAGGCCGGCGCCCCGGGCAAGTTCGGCATATTGAGCGTTGGCTGCGCAGTTGGCCTCCACCACCGCCGGCAGCAAAATGGCGTTCAGCCTGCCGTGGGGAACGTGGAATTGGCCGCCCAGCGCGTGGGACAGAGCGTGGCACAGCCCTAATCCCGATTGGGAAAAAGCAATGCCCGCCATGGTGGCCGCATTGTGAACGGACTGGCGGACGGAAGTCTGCCCGGCAAAAGAGGCAGGGAGCATGGTAAAGGCGCAGGAAAAAGCGTCCTTTGCCAAACTGCGGGAGATGGCTCCCGCGCCGGTGGCCACAAAACTTTCCACCGCGTGGGCCACGATGTCGTAGCCTGCGTCGGCGATCAGAGTTTTTGGCAGAGCGTTCAGCAGATTGCCGTCCAGGATCGCCACATCCGGTGTCAGCGCTTCGTCCACAAGGGGGTGCTTGACCCCATCGTGGGTCAAAATGGCAAAATCCGTCACTTCCGAGCCGGAGCCGGAGGTGGAGGGAATGGCCACAAACCGGATCGTTTGCCCGGAAAAATACACCATTGCCTTGGCGCAGTCCATGGCGCTTCCGCCGCCTAAGGCCACCACTGTGTCCGGCTTAAAATCCTGCACCAGCGCCGTTCCCTTTGCGGCAAGTTCTACGGTGGGGTCGGGCTTGACTTCATAGAAAAAGGCAAAATCCGCCCCGGTTGCCGATACCAGTTTATCGGGCACATCGGTTTTTTGAAAATAGGGGTCGGCCACAAGCAAAACTCTGCGGCAGCCCAGCCGCCCCAATGCCTCGATAGCCCCCGGGCCGGAGATGACCTTTGTTTTCAAGGAGAATGTTTCCATAAATTCACCGCCTTTTGGAAACAGTATTTCCCAAATAAAGAAAAGTATGTGCAGATTTGACTTAAGGCCAAAAAAATGGTAAACTAACAAAAAATGTCCCGCAGGAGGGCTTTTCTATGCAAGCAATTTTTATGGCGGTGTTCGCCGCCCTAATCGTGGCGTTTGATCAGATCACAAAACTGCTGGTGGTGCAAAATATCGCGCTTTTTGAGCAGGTGGAAGTGATCCCCGGGGTGGTGGGTCTGACCTATGTACAGAATTTCGGCGCGGCCTTTTCCTCGTTTCAGGGGATGCAATGGCTGTTTGCGGTGATCTTTCTTCTGTTCACCGCGGGCATCGTTTGGGAGTATAAGAAAAAATCTTTGGGATTTTCCAAGGCAGAATGGTGGTGCATTGCGGCCATTTACGGCGGCGGTCTAGGCAATATGATCGACCGGCTCCGCCTTGGCTATGTGGTGGATATGATCGAGACCCGCTTTATAAAATTCCCCATTTTCAATGTGGCGGATTGCTTCATCACCTGCGGCTGCATCGCGCTGATCGCCCATCTGGTTTTCTTCAACAAGGGATTTTGGAAGGATAATAAGAAAAAGCCTTCCCCTTGAGGGGAAGGTGGCAGCCGAACAGGCTGACGGATGAGGTGTTATAATGCAAATCAGCCACCTCATCCACCGCGCAAGCGCGGTCCCCCTTCTCCTCTAGGAGAAGGCTTAGGAGGAAATAGTATGATTTTCATTGCCGATATGGTGGGCGAACGGCTGGATGCCTTTGTGGCAAGGGTGGCTGACGGACTGACCCGCAGCGCCGTGCAAAGGCTGATCGAGGAAGGTTATGTAAACCGAAACGGCAAGCCCGCCAAGAAAAACGACAAACTGAATATTGGCGATGAGATTGCAGTAACCTTGCCGGAAGCCAAGCCTGTGGACATTGCGCCTAAGGATATTCCGCTGGAGATCGTCTATGAGGACGAGGATGTTTTGGTGATCAATAAGCCCAAGGGCTTGGTGGTCCACCCGGCTGCAGGCCATCAGGACGACACCCTGGTCAACGGCTTACTTTACTCCCACGCCGACCAACTTTCCGGCATCAATGGGGAACTGCGCCCGGGCATCGTCCACCGGATCGATAAGGACACCTCCGGCCTTTTGGCGGTTGCCAAGAATGACTTGGCCCATACTGTTTTGGCCTCCCAACTGAAAGACCACTCTATGGCCCGGACTTACGAGGCCGTTGTCTGCGGATCGTTTAAGGAAGATTCCGGTACGGTGGACGCTCCCATTGGCCGCCATCCCACTGACCGGAAAAAGATGTGCGTGAACGAAAGAAACGGCAAAGATGCGGTGACCCATTGGGAAGTGGTGGCCCGCTATCGGGGCTATACCCATGTGCGCTGTCGCTTAGAAACCGGCAGGACCCATCAGATCCGCGTCCATATGGCAAGCATCGGCCACCCGATTTTGGGCGATACGGTCTACGGACGGAAAAAGCCGGAACTGGGACAGACCAGCCAGTGTTTACACGCCGGCGTTCTGTGCTTTGCCCACCCCCGTGACGGCCACCCGGTGATGGTAATGGCGGACCTGCCCGCCTACTTTAAGGAAGTTTTGCGAAAACTCACCCCCGCGGAATAAAGCAGAACCCTCTCCGTCTGCCCCTGCGGGCAGCCACCTCTCCCAAAGGGAGAGGCAAGAGGGGAACGACGCAAGAATCTGCCTCTTCCGTTGGGAGACGCAAGGGGTAAGCGGCAGAAACTTGGCTCTCCCTATGGGAGAGCTGGCAAAAATCTGCGATTTTTGACTGAGAGGGCAATATGAAAATCCCAAAAGACAGCACAAAACTGGAAACAGCCCGCAGGCTCCGGCGGGAAATGACCCCGCACGAACGCAAATTATGGTATTTGTTTCTTCAAAAATACCCGGTTAAAATATATAAGCAGCGAATTATCGATCGGTTCATTGTGGACTTTTATTGCGCGTCTGCAAAATTGGTAATTGAACTGGACGGTTCCCAGCACTATGACGAAAAGACCCTGACGGATGATGCAGAAAGAACGGCTGTTTTGGAGCAATTCGGACTAAAAGTTGTTCGTTATTCTAACCGGGAAATTGACCGTGATTTTTCTGCTGTGTGTGAACAAATTGACAGGCTGATTCAAGAAAGATCAGAACCCTCTCCGTCTGCCCCTGCGGGCAGCCACCTCTCCCAAAGGGAGAGGCAAGAGGATTGCAATTTATGAAAGAGGTACCCTATGGCACTTTTTGATGATGTTTTGCTGGCGGTGGATTATGACCGGACGCTGACCGGCCCGGACTCCAAGATCCCCCAGCGGAATCTGGACGCAATTGCATATTTTGTGGAAAACGGCGGCAGTTTCACCGTGAACACCGGCCGCAGCACCACCACAATGCGGGATCTTTTCTATAAAATTCCCGCCAACGTTCCCTTCTTGCTTTATAACGGCTCGGCCGCCTGGCAGGACGGAAAACTGGTGGACCTGCGGACCATCGACCTGCCCCTGTGGGAGACGATCTTGGCCGCAAAGGCGGCATTCCCCGAAATGAACTGGGAGATCCAGGGCGCAGACAACCACTATCTGTACGAGCCGTCGGCGGAATTTACCCAACTCTACGCAAAAATGAAGTGGTCCTGGGCGCCGGCGATCCCCGGGGAAGACTACGGCCCGTTTCTGAAATTTGCCGCCTACGGCCCTGTGCGCAAACCGGTGCTGGCGGATATGTTCGATTACACGGAAGAGGATGATGCCCGATTCAACGAACTGGATGCCTTTATCCGGAAAAACTGGGGGGACAAGGTGGAAGTGTTCCGTGCCGCGCCCCGGATCATCGATGTCCACGCCAAAGGCGTCAGCAAAGGTGTGGCAGCGGTTGGTTTGAAACAGCGTTTGGGCAAGAAATATCTTGTTTGCGTGGGCGATGCGGAGAACGACATCACCATGCTGGATATGGCGGATTTTGCCTTTTGTCCTGCTGACGCGGTGGTGGCGGAACGCTATAATACGGTGTGTAATTGCGCAGATGGGGCGATCGCGGATGTGATCTACAAAAAAATTCCTGAGATTCTGGGGATTCAGCCTTGACAGAAGCAGTTTCTTATGCTAATATTTTATGGCTGAATCATGCAGAGTGTCGGGTTATGCGGGTGTAGTTCAATGGTAGAACACCAGCCTTCCAAGCTGGATACGCGGGTCCGATTCCCGTCACCCGCTCCAAATACGCGCCAGTAGCTCAGCTGGATAGAGCAACTGCCTTCTAAGCAGTAGGTCAGGGGTTCGAGTCCCTTCTGGCGTGCCAAACTTGTT
>JAFQDY010000016.1 GCA_017399325.1 Oscillospiraceae bacterium | reverse complement strand
GCGGATCTCCGTCCCGATTGGCAACTACATATTCCGATGCGGAACTGGCTTTCGCTTCCCGCAGACAATCCGCCAAACGGTCAGGAAGGGGAATGTTTCTCTCCGCCGCCTTTGTCTTTAGCGCTGTAAGGATAACCGGTCGATTGCTTTCTGTGTGCCATGCCCTCCGTACTGTCAGGTACGGAGCATCTGTATCAAGATATACAGAATCCCATTGCAGAGCAAGGATTTCTTCCCGCCTCAATCCGGCATACAGGCCGAGCATTACAAATACATACGGCGGCAATCCTTTGATGGCAGCCAGCAGCCTTTCCGCCTGTTCATCCGTCAGCGCCATTTTATCCTGCTGGGGAATCCCTCCGCCTTTTGCAGTAAGATGAATGGTCGGGTTGGTATCAATGATCCGATTTTCCTTTGCTGCCCGAAAAATCGACTTATATAACACAACAACCGACTTATATACCGATTCCGATTTCTTGGAAACCGGAACAAGAGCAACTTGTATGTCATCCAGTGTTACATCGGCTATTTGCATATCTCCCAGTTCGCTGATAATGTGGCGTCTGACTTTTGATGTATAATCTATCAGCGTGGTGGCCCGCACATGAACCGACTGCAGAAGCAGCCATTTCTCACAGTATTCTGCAACGGTTGGGGACTTGCGGCGGAACGTAGCGTTGTCGATCTGCTCTAACGCGGCCAGTTCCTTATCATATAGTTCTTCACGGGTCTTGGCGTAGAGGGAAATCTGTTTCCCCTCTGTGTCCGTTATCGTGGTTCTATAATAAGTGTAGCCGTTGATTTCAACCGTACTGTATCTTGGTATATGTCTCTTGTTTACCGCCATTTTCTTCACCTCCATAATCATTCTTTTGGCTTGGTACTATTGTTGTACCAAAAGCGCCCGTTTTCATCAAAGGTGCGAATAGGGTGCTATTTGCTGCTTCGCACATTTCGGTAGGTCGATCTTTTCTCCATCGGCTTTGCCCGGTAGGTACTTTTAGCGATATATTCCTGCAGACCGGAGTCCGTAAAATACACACAGCCGTTTGGCACATATTGAATATAGGAAATCAAACCGTTGTTCCTTGCTTCATCCAGGGTGGCAAGGCTGATCCCTAACAGTTTCGCCGCTTCTTTACGAGTAATCAATTTTTCCATATTCAACTTCCACTCCTTTCAAACAAGCATCAACGCCTATTTTCGTGCAACAATGTAGTCAAAGCCTCTGCGCTGATTACAATAGGTGCAGGTATCTTTTTCCACCTGCAGAGGATCAGCCCTGCGTAAAAGATAAGAACCCGCGCTGAAAAAGTTGTCAACGCAGGCGCTGCAGAGGCAAAGTGTCATTTCTTTTGGTGACGGGTCAATCAGCCCGATGCTGATCGCCAGAGCATGATTCAATCCTTTAATATGGCGGCTGGATAATCTTCCGATCCGTTCCTCCAGACGGCGCTTATCAATGGTTCTGATTTGCTCCAGGAGCGCAACAGAGGGTTCTCTCAACCCGTTATCTGCTCCGATGTAGTAATGTGCCGGCAAATGCTTTTTTCCTGTTACCCGTGTCGTGATTGCTGCTACGATCACTGTAGGACTAAACTTATTGCCCGCGTCGTTCTGTATGATGACCACAGGGCGGCGTCCTTCCTGTTCGGAGCCAACACCTTTCCCAAGGTCTGCATAATACATTTCACCCCTCAAATATGTTCTGTCCATGGATTTGACCTCCTTAAAAAATTCAGCGGTATGCGCCGCATATGTTGGGGGCCAAACGGCGTTACTGATTTATGTTTTGGGGTGATTTTTACACTCCTGAAAACAACTCTGC
>JAFQDY010000166.1 GCA_017399325.1 Oscillospiraceae bacterium | reverse complement strand
GAGGCAGAGGGCGTTGTGCTGCATACCAACACTATGGCAGATCTGGATCTGGAAGCCTATGATGCGGCGTGCCAGTGGATGGAAGAGCATGGCGATGAAGTGATCCCCGATTGAGGTATATCTATGAAATTGAAAACCGTATGCGGCGAACTTTCCCGCAATCAACTTGGCACCGTCACCACCCACGAACATGTTTTGCTGGACCTGACGGCCTTTTACCAGGAACTGCCCGTCAAGGGTATCGACGACCCTGCCACCCAAAAGGTGGAGATGTGGAATCTGGGTATCCTCAGCCGCGACTGCTACGCGTTGAAGGATAACCTGCTGCTGGACAACGAAGCGGTGGCCACCCAGGAACTGAACTACTTTAAGGAAGCCGGCGGCGACACCGTGGTGGACGCATCTCTGCCCGGCATCGGCCGTGATCCAAAGGCGCTGGCCCGGATCTCCAAGGCCACGGGCCTGAACATCGTTATGGGCACAGGCTTTTATGTGGGCGAGACCCACCCGGAGTACTTAGACCGCATGTCCGACGAACAGATTGCCCAACTGATGGTGGACGAACTGGAAACCGGTGTTGACGGCGTTTGCGCCGGCTACATCGGCGAGATCGGCATCAGCGAGATTTTTGATGACAAGGAGCGCCGCGTTCTGCGGGCCGCAGCCATTGCCAGCAAGAAAACCGGCGCAGCCATCAATGTCCACATCAATCCTTGGACTACCAACGGCATCGAGGCGGCGGATATTCTGCTTGACGCCGGCGTTGCCCCCGAAAAAATCTGCATCAGCCATATCGATGTGGAAAATCGGGAGGAGTACATTTACGCCCTGCTGAAAAAGGGCGTGTATGTGGAATTTGACAACTTCGGCAAGGAGTACTACATCCGTCGGGAAGTGAGAAACTCCGGCTACGGTCTGTTCGTTCACGATACCGACCGGGTAACACTTCTTAAAAAGATGATTGACGACGGTTACCTGCGGCAGATCCTGCTGTCCTGTGACCTGTGCCTGAAGAATCTGATGCACCGCTACGGCGGCTGGGGCTACGACCACGTGCTGACCAACATCGTGCCCATGATGCAGGACGAGGGTATCACCGACGAACAAATCGAAATTATGCTGAAAGAAAATCCTGCCGACTGGCTGTGTGGAAAGGAGTAAAATATGTTGAACATTCCATCCATTCCCGATTATGAGTATAAGGAAAGAGTGAAGAAGGTACAGCAGGCCATGAAGAAAGAGGGCTATGACCTGATCCTCACCTACGGCAACGAGGCCGAGCCCCAGTATGTCCGCTATTTTTCCAACTACTGGCCGTCCTTTGAGACCGCAGGCGTATTGATCGCTCAGGAGGGCGACCCTCTGCTGCTGATCGGCCCGGAGAGCTACACCTATGCCAGCGACCGCTCCAAGATCGCTGAAATTTGCAAGCTGAAGGCATTCCGCGAGTCCTCCGAGCCGGAATACCCCGGCGCAAAGCTGGACACCTTCAACTCCGTTTTTGAAAAACTGCTGGGCAATAAGCCCATTAAGCGGTTCGGTGTTGCCGGTCTGCCCTTGATGACCATCGGCGTTTACGAAGCCCTCAGCGAAGCCCTGGGCGGCGTGAAAATTGAAAAGGCCGACGAGATCGTAAACAATATCCGTATGCGGAAAACCGAGAACGAGTTAGCCTGCATGCGCGCCGCTGCAAAGATCACCGCTGAGACTTTCGACTATGTGCTTGACAATATTCGCGTGGGTATGACCGAACAGCAGGTTGCCGGTCTGGCGCTGGGTAAGATGCACGAGCTGGGCGCAGAACGGGAGTCCTACCCCGTTTGGGTGCTGACCGGTAAGGGCTCTAATCAGGCTATCAGCCGCCCCCGAAACAAGAGAATCGAAAAGGGCGATATGACCTTTATCCAGATCGGCGCCCGTGTTGACGGCTATGCCTCCAGCATCGGCCGTCCGGTGGTGTTCGGCAAGGCGACCGCCGAGCAGAAAGAATTGATCGAAGTTGGCTACAAGGCGCAGGCTGCCGTCATCGATATGCTCAAAGCCGGTGTTCCTGCCTGCGAGGTAGCCAAGGCACACATCAAGAATGTGACCGATATGGGCTACGGCGACTGGCTGCTCTACGGCCCTTGCCACGGCAACGGCACTATGGAGGGCGAAGCCCCTTGGATCGAGACCAGCGCGGAATTTTTGCTGGAGGAGAATATGACCTTCTGCGTGGACATTTTCCTTGGCTCTGCCAAGACCGAGACCGGCCTTAGAATGGAAGATGTTGTGTGCGTCAAGAAGGACGGCTGCGAAAATCTGACCAACTACCCCAGAGAACTGTTCGAGATCGACTGCTGATTTTGCAGCCTGCCCATAATACAAAACGCCTTCTGAACGCGAAAGCATTCAGAAGGCGTTTAACTTAAAAATTATAGGTTGGCGGTTTCCAAACTCTTGGCTTGGTCTTTCCTACGTGCAAACACGTGGAACAGCCAATAAAACAGCACGATGTAAATGACAAACAACAACACAACACCCAGCGGGTAAAGCACTTTGCTGCCGCCCACCAGATTATACAAAATGTCGTAGGGCGTGCCGTCGCCGGCCATTAAGAACATATAGTTGTAAGGAATGGTCACATTAGCGATATATGCGGCAATGCAGAAGCCAAAGAGAATACCGAAGGTGATGCCGATGTTTTTCTTCTTCATTTTGCCGAGGCCGGAGATCAAAATATAAAGGGATGCGAAGCCGGAAATGGTGTGGGTGAGGCCCGAGCACACATTGTCAATAGACAGAACCGGATAGGCGTTATAGTTCTGCGCAGCGCCGATGTTGCCGAAAACCGCGCCCAAAATGCCGAAAATACCTACAAAGTCCAGCGATGCTTCCCGCACGACACCCTTGCTGAACGCGGCCAGCGGAATGGCGATCAGAGAAATGCTGCACAAAAACAGGGGCAGGCAGTGAAGAATCGGCGCAAAACTTAAGTCCCGCACACAAAAACCGACGATCTTCAAAAGTTCAATGCCGTCAATCAAGAAAGCAACATAAACCAGAGGGCGATTCTTTTGTTTGTCAGTGAGCGCCCGGTTGCGCTTACCCAGCCAAATGGACAGAACAAACATCAAAGCCAACAGGCTGCCCACAAAAAGCAGATGCTGCCAGGATAAAAAGCCCTCCGGGACGCGCTGATAGCCGCCCATTCCCAAAAACTCTTTCATAGCCATACTCCCTAAGAAGATGATGTGTGATCATTATAAGTCGGTTGTATAGAAAATGCAATATAATTCGACAAATTTCGACAGAACAAAGGTAGTTGATGCGGAAAAGTTCAAAAAGCATTTAAAAAACTATTAAAAAGGGAAAAACCCTTGACATAAAATTTAATGGTGCTACAATAAAGGTACGCTGTAGTCAACGCAGCGTATATTTATTGCAAAACAACAAGGAGAGAATTTATATGAAAAAACTGAGCGTTTTGATTGCGTTGGTTCTTTGTGTGACCATTGGCGGCGTATATGCAGCCTGGACCTACACGAACCCCGATGCAGACATCACTGACAGACACTTCAATCAGCTGATCACCATTTCTGCAGCAACGCAGGAAGGCGCAGCCGGTGAGTACGCCATCGAGACCAACATCACCGGTATGTCCATTGACCAGAAGGGCACCAACTCCGAAAGTGTCGACTTCCATAAGGCCGTTCTGAACTACACCACCAGTGACGGCGAAACACCTTACATCAAGTTCACCCTGAAGCTGAAGGAAAACACCGGCAGCGATATCTTTAGTACCCTGGACAGCACCTATTCTATTGCTGTGATCGGTACCCAAAACTATAATGGCGACCCGATTTTCTCCGACAACAATCCGAACACCGAGGAGATCGTATGGGTATATGACGACGCCAATGACATTTACTACTACGAGATCACCGATATGGCTACTGAGTTTACTCTGAACGATATCGTGTTGCCCTCCAAGGCTGACCACACAGCCTTCACCACTGCGCTGGGCAATGCTGTTCTGGAAGTGAAGATCTCCGACGGTATCACCGCTTAATTTAACGCTATAATGATAATATGCCTGCCCGCTTTTTGGCGGGCGGGCATATCCGCTTATTGCAAAACACATAGGATGATAGATCATGACACCTTTTGAAATGTATTCACTGGTCGTCTGCCTGATCGTTTATGTATTGCTTGTGTCTGTTGGCGCATTACTGGTGGTCACCATATACAAGCAGTCCATAAAATTAATAAAAAGCGGCGCAGATGACGAGATATTGACAAAGGAATATGAAAAGCAGAAGAACAAAAAGAAGAGTGGCTGCGCGCTGGATTGCGTAGTCTCCGGCTTGCTTTGCCTTGTTTTGCTGGTAGCATTCGCTTTTTCAGCATATGTATCCTTGTCGGAGGAT
>JAFQDY010000165.1 GCA_017399325.1 Oscillospiraceae bacterium | reverse complement strand
TCCGACTTCCGCGATCTGGAAGACGGTGCAAAGAACGGCAACGAAGACTGCGCACTGGCCCGGGAGAAGTTCTGCTATGAAGTTGCCAAGTATGTTGGCGCATATGCTGCAGCTCTCAACGGCATCGATGTTCTGACCTTCACCGCCGGTGTTGGTGAGAACGATATCAATGTTCGTGCTAAGGTTTGTGAGTATCTGGGCTTTATGGGTGTGAAGATCGACCCCGAACGCAATGCCAAGCGCGGCACTGAGATGATGATCTCTGCTCCCGATTCCAAGGTTCAGGTTTGGGTCGTTCCCACCAACGAAGAACTGATGATCGCGCAGGATACTGCCGAACTGGTTAAGGCAGCCAAGTAATGCAAATAATCAAAGAGGCGGGGGAACCCGCCTCTTTTTCAACCTGTCAGCCAATGGAGGAAATTATGACACCTGTTTCTGAACGCTTTTTGCGCTATGTAAGTTACCACACCACATCCGATGAATTCTCCGAAACCTGCCCGTCGACTCCGCGGCAAAAATTGCTGGGCACGGCATTGGTGGAGGAAATGCTGGCTATGGGCATTAGCGATGCCCATATGGACGAAAACGGCTATGTGTACGGCACCCTACCCGGCGACCCCGGCCTGCCCACCATCGGCCTGATCGCCCATATGGATACTGCGCCCGATGCCTGCGGTGAGAACATCAAGACGAAGATCGTTGCGTATAACGGCGGCGACATTCTGCTCAACGAAGAACAGGGCATCTATATGAAAGAATCCGAGTTCGAGAGCCTGAAAAACAACATCGGCAAGCACCTGATCGTTACTGACGGCACGACTCTTTTGGGTGCGGACAACAAAGCCGGTATTGCGGAGATCCTTACTGCCGCGGAAATGCTCTTGGAATCAAAGGCAAAACACGCCACTTTGAAGATCGGCTTTACCCCCGACGAAGAGATCGGCCGGGGCGCTGATAAATTCAATGTAGAGGCGTTTGGCGCAGATTATGCCTACACCGTGGACGGTGGCAGCGTTGGCGAGATGGAGTATGAAAACTTCAATGCCGCCTCTGCAAAGGCCGTGTTCCACGGTCGCAATATCCACCCCGGCGCCGCAAAGAACAAGATGGTAAATTCTCAGCAAATTGCTATGGAATTCCACGCAATGCTGCCTGCCGACCAGCGCCCGGAACACACCGACGGCTACGAAGGCTTTATCCACCTGACCGATATGGCAGGGGAAGTGGAGCAGTCCACACTTCGCTATATCGTCCGGGATCACTCCATGGAAAAATTCCTGGAAAAGAAAGCGCTTCTTACCGCTGCCGCAGAATTCATCAATGCAAAATACGGACAGGGGACAGCAGAACTGACTATGCGGGACAGTTACTTCAATATGCGTGAGAAAATCGAACCCTGTATGTATATCGTGGACCGGGCGGTAAAGGCCATGGAAGCGGTGGGAATGACCCCGAAAACCGTTCCCATTCGTGGCGGCACAGACGGCGCAAGACTTTCTTTTATGGGTCTGCCTTGCCCGAATCTGTGTACAGGCGGTGAGAACTACCACGGGAGATTTGAGTATATTCCTGTTGAAGATATGGAACTTTGCACAAAGATGCTCTTTGAGATACTGACCAATCTGTAAAGGCCGCAAAATTTTGTAAAAATACGGGAATTCTATTGACAAGATACAATAATATCGATATAATGGTATCGATACCGGAGGGACGAAAACTCCGGAATTTATAGTGTTAAGGAGCAAAGAGGAATGGGCAAAATTAGCGTAATCGGCGCAGGTAATGTTGGCGCAACAATCGCGAACGATCTGATGGTGCAAGGCGTTGCCTCTGAAATCGTGTTGATCGATATTAACAAGCAAAAGGCAATGGGTGAGGCGCTGGATATTTATCAGGGCGCACCGTTCCATTCTCCGGCCATTGTCCGTTCCGGTGACTATGAAGATGCGGCAGGTTCCGATATTGTGGTCATTACCTGCGGCATTGCCAGAAAGCCCGGTATGACACGCCTGGATCTGGCTCAGACAAATGTAAATATTCTGAAAGACGTTGCCAAAAATGTTGTGCAGCACGCGCCCAAGGCTATCTATGTGATCGTGTCCAATCCGGTGGACATTCTGACTTATGTGTTCCACAAAGTGTCCGGTCTGCCCGAGCATCAGATCGTTGGTTCCGGTACGATCCTGGATACCAGCCGTCTGCAGTCTGAATTGGCAAGACGGTTCTGCATCAGCCCTAAAAATGTGCACGCCCATGTGTACGGCGAACACGGCGACAGTTCTTTCGTACCATGGTCCTTGGCTACCATTGCCAACAACCATTTGGACGTTTACAAAGAAAATTCACCTGATAAAGAACGCATCGTATGGAATCGGGATTATGAAGAAGTGGAAACCTTCGTGAAGAAATCCGGCGCCATTGTCATCGAGAACAAGGGCGCAACGTTCTACGCAGTTGCTATGTCCGTGTGCCATATCTGCAAGTGCATTTATAACGGCGCAGGCACAGCCTTGACAATTTCCACTATGATGCACGGCGAGTACGGCGTGGAAGATGTGTGCCTGTCTACTCTGGCGCTGGTGGACAGAACCGGCGTCCGCGGAAAGATCCTGAACAAACTTACCGATGAAGAAGTGGCAAAACTCCACGCAAGCGCTGATAAACTGAAATCTGTCATTGCCCAAATCGAACTGTAATACAAGATAAGATCCCCCTCCGAATTCTCGGAGGGGGCCTTTTTTATTCTTCCCAGTTGTGCCAGACATTCTGCACATCGTCGTCATCTTCCATAGCGTCGATGAGTTTTTGCATCTGCACAGCCTGTTCTTCGCTTTCCAACTTCTGATAGTTTTGGGGAACCATCTCGATCTGGGCAGAAACGAATGTGTACTTATCCAGTTTTGCGACCACATCGTTGAAGTCGTCGGGGTCGGTGTAGATGGTGAAGCAATCCTCTTCAGCCTCAAAATCGTCCGCACCGGCGTCCATTGCGTCCATCATAACGGTGTCTTCATCGTAGTCGCCGTCTTCGTTATCGATCACCAGAACGCCCTTCTTGTCAAAACTCCAGGCCACACAGCCGGAAGCGCCCAGATTACCGCCAAACTTATCGAAGTGATGGCGCATAGAACCTGCAGTACGGTTGCGGTTGTCAGTCATAGCCTCAACGATCACAGCCACGCCGCCGGGGCCGTAGCCTTCGTAAGTGATGGTTTCGTAGCTGTCGCCACTGCCGCCGCCGGCAGCCTTCTCCAGACAACGCTTAATATTGTCGTTGGGCATATTGGCAGCTTTGGCCTTGGTGATGACGGTGGCCAAACGGGAGTTGTTGGCAGGGTCGGTGATGCCACCGCCTTCTTTCACCGCAACGATCAGTTCCTTTGCAATTTTGGTAAAGGCGGCAGCGCGCTTGGCGTCCTGTGCGCCCTTGGTTTTTTGAATGTTATGCCATTTGGAATGTCCGGACATAGTAATTTCCTTCCTGTTTCAAGTCTAAAATTCCCATTTATTCTAGCAAAAAAATGTCAGAAAATCAATAGAATTTCATGGGATCCGTATGGTTTTTTGATAGAAATACAGCAATTTCCGGGAATGCGGCCTGCAATTTCTTTGCAAGAACCCCGCAGATGGGGTTTTCTGTGTGGAAATGACCTGCATCGATGATGTTAATACCCAGATCATAGGCTTCCCGGAACTGGTTGTACTTCACGTCGGCGGTCACGAATGTGTCGCAGCCGGCGGTATACGCATCCGCTATTTCGCTGCCGCAGGCACCGCCGCCGACGGCCACCCGATGCACTTTGCCTGTGGCGTTTACATAGCGCAGACCCTCACAACCCAGCGCATTTTTTACGGTGGCCAGGAAAGTGTCCATCGTCTGTTCGGGAACAAGCCCGGTTCGGAGAAGACCGTAAGGCAGACCCTGGGCGTTTGTGCCAACGGGATTTATGACGGTTGTATCGGTAAGTCCCAATTTTGCGGCCAAAACATCATTGACACCGCCGGGGGCGCAATCCAAGTTGGTGTGGGCGTTGATGTGGGCGATGCCGTTTTCAATGAGTGTCAGGGCGTTTTTGCCCCAGACGGTCTGATCGTTGACAAAACCGCCCTCCCAAATCAGCGCGTGGTGGGTGACAAGCAGTTCTGCGCCCAATTCCTTGGCTTCTTCGATTGTCTCGGCAAAGGGGTCAAGGGCCACCAGGATTTTTGTAACAGGCGCGTCTATATGTCCGCAGTTCAGACCTATATGATCCCATTCCATCTTCATATGTTCGGGCGCGATCGCTTCAATCGCGCGCAAAATATCTTGTACAGTTGTCATTTTGTTTCCTCCTGCAAAAAAGGATAACGCGCCGCAAGCTGCTCCAGCTGGGACAGTACAGTTTCTTCTTCAACATCCGCGTTTTCTCCTTGACTGCCCACCGAGATCCGCAACTTTTTGACCAGCCGGTGGTAATATTCGATGCTCTCGGGGGTGGGGGATTCCAACAGGCAAGGGGAATAGTAATAATCCCGGACCGGACCGTTGGAATACACATCCTGCCAGGATGCAGATATGACGGTGTATAAGAATCTGCCGTCCCGGACGACTACTTCGTTTTCAATCACCCAACCCATATCCAGCAGATACTGCCGCACAAGATGGGTTTTGGATTGGCATTGCAGAATCAACCGATACCGGCGATCCCGCAGCCAAGATGCGGCGGAAAGAATGGACACCATGGTGTCGCCGCCCATACCGGCGCAGACCATCGCATCAAAATCCCGGGGGATGCTTTGCACACCGTCGGAAAGATAAAATTCCATTTTGTTCGCAACACCGAACTTGTCTGCGTTGCGCTTTGCGCTTTGCAGCGGTCCTTCATTGATATCTGCGGCAATTACGTGAGAGGCAATGCCTTTGGACAATAAGTAAATGCCCAAATATCCGTGGTCACAACCGATGTCCGCAACCCGGTCGCCCTTGTTGATAAAATCGCAGCAGCAGGATAGCCGCGTGGATAGGGGAATTTTCATAAAACACCTCGTAAAGAATATGCCACCCCTATAAGCGGGATGGCATAATCGGTTGCTTACTGTGCCTTTTCAGCCTGGTCAGCCTCGTAGGCTTCCAGAAAGTGGTTCAGTTGTGCCAGGAAAGGCTCGCATTCAATGCCGTGAACGGCGCAGGCTTCTTCCACGGTTTCACCACGGGCAGAGGGGCAGCCCAGACAATGCATACCGATTGCAAAGAACAAGGGAGCAGCCTGAGGCGCGATGTCCAAAACTTCACCGATAATGGTTTGCTTTTCGATTTTAACAGCCATAATATGACCTCCTATTTCATTCTTCCAGTATTATAACCCCACAGCAAGAAAAAAACAAGAGGGAAAATGCAAAGCCGACCGGAAACCGATCGGCTTTTGAAAGTACTTATTTAATAACGCCCTTTTGCAGAATGATGTTGGCGTAAATTGCGGTCTCACCGGATTGCAGAACGCAGTAGCAATCCTTTGCCTCATCATAGAAATCGAAGCGGTCGATGTTGCCAACAGCATCAGCACCACGCGCATCGTGCTTTGCGATGATGGCCTTGTACTCGTCCCAGACAGGGATGGTCAGGTCTTTGTCGCAATCCATCTTTTCCATTAAGATGGCGGGCTTTTCCACATAGGTGTCCAAAGGCATAACCTGCAAAATAGCATCCAGCAGTTCGGGAACGCCGTGGCCGTCAGCCCGCAGGAAGATGGCGTTTTTGGCCTTTGCCATAGCGGCGCCGGGGAAGTTGCCGTCGCCGATGCAGATGCGGTCGGAGTGGCCCATTTCTGCCAAAACTTTCAGCAATTCGGGGGAGAGGATAGAAGGAATATTTTTCAACATAATGATAACCTCCAATAAGTTGACTTTTTTATTTTAAATGGTATGATTAAGAAAAATACGAAAGGGACAAAATATATGAACTATGCAGAAATTGTAGCAAAGTTTTCCTGTATGGCGGAAGAAAAGGGGATGGTAAACTCCCTGGAGGGCAATCTGTCCATGATCGACCGCACCACGGGAAATATTTATATTACCCCTTCCCACAAGGCAAAGCGCCTGCTTACGCCGGAAATGATCTGTGTTGTTGACCCGCAAGGGGAGCAGATCGGCGGCACAGGAAAGAAATCCTCGGAATTCTTTCTCCATGAAGCGGCATACAAGGCCCGTCCGGATTGCAATGCGGTATTTCACTGCCACGCACCCTACCTGACGGCCTATGCCTTTGCCTATCGGGATTTTAACACCGATCCCAACACGTTCCTGCACACGATCTTCGGCAACATTGTCTGTCTGCCCTACGGCGAACACGGCACTCACGCCATTCACAAGGGCATCGAGGAGGCCTTGAATGGTCGTCCTGTGGCGCTTTTGGGCGGACACGGTGTGGTCTGCGTAGGTGAGGACCTGGAAGATGCCATTGGCATCTTAGAAGCGGCAGAAAACTATGCCAAAACCATTTTTAACCGGGATCAGATGAAATGAGAATTTCTAAAAAGGGGCGGTCATAAGACCGCCACTTTTATTTTGGAGAAATTACTTGTACATGGGGCCGTAGGTAGCGCAGGCGCGGTAGTCCTGGCCTTCCTTGTCCATGCCGAATGCGTTCCAGCAAGCGGGACGGTAGATCTCGTCCTCGGGAACGTTGTGCATGCATACGGGGATACGCAGCATAGAGCACATAGTGATCAGGTCAGCGCCGATGTGACCGTAGGAGATAGCGCCGTGGTTAGCACCCCAGTTCATCATGACCTCATAAGCGGTCTTGAAGGGGGAGCCTTCCTTGCCGTCGCAGCGAGGTGCAAAC
>JAFQDY010000164.1 GCA_017399325.1 Oscillospiraceae bacterium | reverse complement strand
TTAAGCCCGATGTGGAGATTCCCATCGTGTATACCGGCCTGCGCCCCGGTGAAAAGCTTTACGAAGAAAAGCTGATGGCGGAGGAAGGCCTGCAAAAGACCCCCAATGAGCTGATCCATATCGGCTCGCCTATCCCCTTTGACGAGGACGCCTTCCTTGCCCAACTGCCCGGCTTGATGGCCGCTGCCCACGACGGCAAGGACGACCAGATCCGGCAGATGGTGGCCAAAGTGGTGCCCACCTATCGCCCTGCCGGCGAACACGGCAGCGAACACAAAGGCAAGGCCTTTGAAGAACAAATGAAACTGGTAACCAGTCAGTAACACAAAAAGACCTCCCTCTGATGAGGGAGGTCTTTTTGTGTGCAATTAAGAATTAAAAGTTAAGAATTAAAAATTGCGGGCGAACTTTGTTCGCCCGCAACGGACCGTCGAGGACGCCGGTCCCTACAAGGCTTCCCCTTGAAGGGAAGGCTTGTTATCTCTCAGTTTCTGTTTCAAAGTTTCCACATCTTTGTCCGACAGGCCGGAGTAGTTGATGACCAGTTGTTGTTTGGCGCTTGCCGGCACATCGCCGTGGTAAAATTCGCTTAAGGCCTGCACCCGGAAGCCGGCTTGTTCGCACCATTCGGTCAATTCTTTGTCGGTCATTTTTGTGTCCGCTTTTAAAAGAAAATGCAACCCCGCGTCTTCTTCCAGCACCGTCAGCCGGTTTGCAAAAGGCGCTGCCAAAAGCGCGTCCAGCACCTGATTGCGGCGGGATCTGTAAAATTTCCGCATCCGGTTGATGTGTTTCTCAAAATGCCCCCGCTCGATAAAACGGGCCAGCGTGTACTGCTGAAAACTGGGCACAGTACAACTGTAAAACCCCAGTTTTTCCCGGAAGATCGCCATCAGTTCCCCGGGCAGCACCATATAACTGATACGAATGGACGGCGCTAAGGTCTTGGAAAAGGTGTTCATATAGATCACCCGATGGCCGCCGTCCAGACTTTGCATAGTAGGCAGCGGGTGTGCGGAAAAGCGGAACTCACTGTCGTAATCGTCCTCGATGATGTACCGGTCCGGCGCTTGCGCAGCCCAGGCCAGCAGTTCCTGCCGGCGACTTAACGGCGTCACCAGACCTGTGGGGAAATGGTGGGCCGGGGAAATGTGGAGCACCTGGGCATTTTGCAAGCACTTTGGGTCAACGCCCAGCGCATCCATCGGCACATTTACGCAATCTGCCCCGGCAGCGGCATAGATCTTGCGGATCTTGCCGTAGCCCGGTTCTTCCACGCCGTAGCGCTTTTCCCGTCCCAGCAGTTGGATCAAAAGGTTGTAAAGAAAGTCCGTGCCTGCGCCGATGAGGATATGCTCCGGGTCCACCTGCATGCCCCGGAACTGCCCCAAATGGGTGGCGATGGCTTGCCGCAACTCCGGCAATCCCTGATTGTGCAGGGGCATTAACAGGCGCTCGCCCAAGTCCAGCACCACTTCCCGCTGGAGTTTGCTCCACACGGAAAAGGGGAAATGGACAGGGCCGTTGGCCGTCAGATCCAGCAGGGAATCTTCGTTTTTGACAGGTGTTTTTTGCGGGGCAACACCGGCGGTCGCCTGCACCGCCCGGGGCACAGGTTCTACAAAATACCCCACCTTTTCTTCCGAGCGAATGTAGCCTTCGGAAAGCAGTTGGTAGTAAGCGGTCTCCACGGTGATCTTGCTCACCTTCAGATTGGTGGCCAGCGCCCGCTTGGATGGGAGTTTTTCGTTTGCCTTCAGCACCCCCGACAAAATATCCCCCCGAATGCACCGGTAGAGGGCCTCGTAAAGGGGTACGCCCGGTGTTTTTTTCAGTTGGTATGTGAGCATAGTTTCACCTCTGGGGCAAGCCGTTTTTTCTGTCGTACATCACAAGCAAACTGCCATCGGTTACGGAGATTTCCGACGCTTTTCCAACGAACCGGTTGCTGACGCCCAAGGGAAAACCGGCGGAGAGTATGCCGTTTTCCAATTCGTAGTGCAGGCCCTTAACAGTTACGCCTTTTGCATCGGGCCCCATACAGAATACAGACACCACGCCTTGGGCGGTATCGTCAAAGCGGAGCGTTCCGTTTTTTACCACGGTCACAATGTAGTCTTTGCCCACCAAGTAGCCGGTGGCGTCCCGGTCTGCCAAATACTGCAGCGCAGAAAAATTGGCAACCGTATGATCCAGCCGGGGGCCGTCCAGACTGCCGTAGAGCAAAAATTCCCGATAGCCAAGGGAAAGACCCTTTTTCACCGCCAGCATAGCATCGGTGTCGTCTTTTTCCACAGGGAAAACGGTGCTGTCCGCAGGGGTGTAACCCAACGAGTCAAAGTCCCCCAAGATGCAGTGGGGTTTCACCCCCAAGGCTTCCGTGTGGGCAAGTCCCCCGTCGGCGGCCACAATATAATCCTCTTTTTCAATTGGCTTTACAAGGCCGTCAAATCCGGCGGCGCAAAAAATCAAACAAGTTCCCATAAAAATCCCTCCGGGACATTTTTTCCATCATACCACAAAGTAAGAAAAAACAAAAGTCCGGAGGGTAAAATATTTTCAAAAAAAGCCTCATAAAAAGCAAAAACCGCAGGCTATTACCTGCGATTCCTGCAACAAAAAGAGGAGAAGAATGAAAAAAGAAGTTAGCAATTTTAAGCATTGCGGACTATGGCGCTTGCCGTAGCGCAGTCCTCGGTTTGTACACCCATATAGTACAGGGCAATTATGAAGAATGATGAAAGAAAGTGTGAAGATTTTATGAATTTATGCAGTTTTTTTATAAATTTTTGAAAGATACCCCCTTGCCATTTGACGAAGCGGCAAAAATAGGGTATGATACACTCAAGAAAGTAGGGATTGCGTTATGCTGAATAAATTGCAGGCGGTGGAGAGCCGCTATGAAGAATTATGCGCCCGGGCCGAACAGCCGGACTTTTATAATGATCCCAAAAAGGCCGCGGCCATTTTGCGGGAGACCAACGATTTAGAACCCATCATCACCGCTTTCCGGGCTTATAAGCAGGCCCAGCGGGATATGGAAGATGCCAAAGAACTGATGTCAGATCCGGAAATGAAGGAACTTTGCCAGCAGACCTACACCGACGCCAAGCAGGCTATGGAAGACCTGCGGGCCGAACTGCAGATCCTGCTGCTGCCCAAAGACCCCAACGACGACAAGAGCGTCATTGTGGAAATTCGCGGCGGCGTAGGCGGTGAAGAAAGCGCGCTGTTTGCCCACTCTTTATTCCGTATGTACTGCATGTACGCGGCCAAAATGGGCTGGGGCGTGGAACTGATGAACTACAACGAAACGGAACTGGGCGGCGTAAAAGAAGCGGACTTCGTCATTAACGGACGAGGCGCTTATTCAAGGCTGAAAGACGAATCCGGCGTTCACCGTGTCCAGCGAGTGCCGGATACCGAGTCCGGCGGCCGCGTCCACACATCCACCGCCACGGTGGCGGTACTTCCGGAAATGGAAGAAGC
>JAFQDY010000163.1 GCA_017399325.1 Oscillospiraceae bacterium | reverse complement strand
GTCTGAAATTGAGGTTCATCTCATAGTCGTATGTGGCAGCATAGGGATTGAGGACAAGGTTTCTTGTTGCGTTATATCCGCCGGCGGCACGCACGGTGTCCACAAAGATCTGATATAACTCGTTCATAACGTCGTAGGCTTCATCCGGCGGATTACTCCAGCGGCGGTCCGCGGTCAGAACTTCGTTGCAGGATTCAAACAGCAGCAGCTCACCGTAGTCAGTAAACCTTGCTGCGATCTGCTCCCAAAGCCGCCGGTAAATGGCGCTTTGCTTTTCGAATGTACTCCGTTCAGCGGTGAGCCAACCGGCACCCGTGGTGGTGAGCAAGCAATAAACGCCTGCGTCCATACAGTAGTCCACCACTTCAGCCACGCGTTCAAGCCAGGCTTTGTCAACGTTTCCGTTTCTGTCCATGTGATTCACCCAGGAGACCTGCACGCGAATCATATTGAATCCCCGATCCCGGACTGCGGTAATCATTTCGGGGGTTGTAACCGGGTTGCCCCAAAGGGTTTCGATATGCGCAAAGTCCACGCCGGCTGCGGCGCTCTTTGTTTTTTCAATATAGGTAACCTTTGCGTGGATCTCCAAAATATCCGCTACGGCAAGATCGTTTACAGTTGTAACAATACCGCCGCCGGTGCCGTCGCTCATATCCGTCTTTTGTTCACCCACAGCGCCCTGGAGGACCACTTCACCCTCCGCGGTAACATACTTCAATTCGTCCACGCGGTAGGTCAGAAAGTCATTTTCACCCAAGGCGAAATCCCAAATTTCAATGCCGATACGGTCTACAAGGGCACTTTGGGGGGCTTGAATGACACCTTTGTCTTTGCCCGGTTTCCAGGAGATGTTGGCGGTCATGGTTTCGGGGTTGAATGAAACCACGCCGGAACGGTTATAGGTGCCTTCCGGAGTCAGGAAGTAAATCATAGCCCGACCTAATTGCGCCGATGCGTTGGTGTACACGCTCAAGGCGCAACCAAGATTCCAACCCACGGTCATATTTTGGATAAATTCATCTGCACTTTCGCAGACATCGGGTGTTTCTACCTTTGCAGGATCGCTTTTGCAGGCGGTCATACCAAATATCAAAGTAGCTGTAAGCAGCAATGCGATCAGTCGTTTCATCGGTGCAACACCTCCAGCACACATTGTATATCAATTCGTGGAATTACGCAAGCAAGTTTGCCGAAAAAGGGATAAAAACACGCTAAGAAACTTGCAATTCAAAAACCATTGTGCTATCATTATACTGAACGAATATTGGCCCCAATTAAGAGGGGAGAAACGAGGCGTGTATGATTTACGAATGCGATCGCGGCATCGAGACCGAAGCATTGCGGGAAGCGCTGAGAAAATCGCTGGAAGGCAGAAACCTGAAAAAAGTTTTGATTCTGCCTCCGGATTTTACCAGAATGTACTCCGGCGCCGGTAAGATCACCGCAATTTACTATGAACTGCTGAAGGACACCTGTCAGGTGGACATTATGCCTGCCCTCGGCACCCATGTGCCTATGACAAAAGAGGAATGGGTGGCATTTTTTGGCGAGGGCGTGCCTTTCGACCGTATGCTGGTGCATAACTGGCGTACCGATGTGATGAAACTGGGCGAAGTGCCGGCATCTTTTGTGTCCGAAGTGTCCGAGGGATTGGTCAATTCCAGCATCGACGTGGAAGTGAACCGGGCCATTATGGATCCTTCCTATGACCTGATCCTCTCTGTGGGACAGGTAGTGCCCCACGAAGTGGTGGGTATGGCCAACTACAGTAAGAACGTGTTCGTGGGCTGTGGCGGTTCTTCTATGATCAACTCCTCCCATATGCTGGGCGCGTTTTACGGTATGGAGCGCATTATGGGCAAGGACTTCTCTCCCGTCCGCAAAGTTTTCGACTACGCACAGGAACATTTCCTGAAAGATGTACCGCTGGTGTATGTGCTGACGACCACCACCAATCAGGGCGACGAGGTCACCATCCACGGCCTGTATATCGGCGCAGACCGCTCCGGCTTTGAAGCCGCTGTGAAGAAGAGCCAGGAGATCAACCTGACCCATATGAAAGAGCGCCTGAAGAAGGTCGTTGTCTATCTGGATCCCAGAGAGTTCAAGAGTACCTGGCTGGGCAATAAGTCCGTTTACCGCACCCGTATGGCCATCGCTGACGGCGGTGAACTGATCGTGCTTGCCCCTGCGGTGGGTCATTTCGGTGAAGACCCCGAAAACGACAAACTGATCCGCAAATACGGCTATGTGGGCCGTGAAAATGTGCTGAAGCTGGTAGACGCCCCTGAAAATCAGGACCTGCGGGACAACCTTTCCGTTGCCGCCCACCTGATCCACGGCTCTTCCGACGGCCGTTTCTCCATCACCTACTGCGCAGGCAAGTTAACGGAAGAGGAAGTCCGCGGCGTTGCTTTTAACTATGCACCTTATGAGGAAATGACCCGCAAGTACGATC
>JAFQDY010000162.1 GCA_017399325.1 Oscillospiraceae bacterium | reverse complement strand
CTGATCTCTCCACCGTAAGCGCCGGCGTTCATATACACACCGCCGCCCACAGAACCGGGTATGCCGTGGGCAAATTCCAGACCGCACAAAGAAAGATTTGCCGCAAACATGGCGCACCGGGCCATGGAAACACCGGCAGCGATCCGAATATGGGTTTCATCCACCTGCTCCATAAAGTCCAGACAATCTTTCAGGCAAACCACAATGCCCCCCACGCCGTCATCGGGGGCGAGAATATTTGTACCTGCTCCCAATATAGCCGGTTTTTGGTCCAACAAAGCGGACGCATTCAAAATTTTACCCAGTTCTTCCGTACTTTTCGGAAAGGCCATCACTTCTGCAGGGCCGCCGATCCGGAAGGAAGTGTGCTTCGCCATAGGCTCTTCAAAACGCAGTTCCACACCGGGCAAAAATTCTAAAATTTTTTGCTGAAAATCCGTCATAGTTGCCATAAACTCCCCCGGGCGTATGATTATTTACAGTATATCATATTTACTGGGAATATGCAAATATTATGCGGGTTTTTTTAGAAGAATAATTACTTTTTTGTACAGGTTCTATTGGGGTCAATCGGGACATACTCTGTGGTAAACCGTGGCAGGAGCATCCCTCCTGCAATAAAGGAGGCTGGCTATGGAAAATTTATATGCAAGCATTGCCGCCAGAACCGGTGGCAATATCTATATCGGTGTTGTTGGGCCGGTACGGACAGGCAAATCCACGCTCATCAAACGGGTGATGGAACAAATGGTAATCCCCAACATTGAAGAGCCCTACCGGAAGGAACGGGCAAAAGACGAACTGCCCCAAAGCGGCTCCGGACGCACCATTATGACAAGCGAACCGAAATTCGTTCCGGAAGAGGCCGTGGAGATCATTCCCGATGGTACCACTCGCCTGCGGGTGCGCATGATCGACTCGGTGGGCTATATGATTAACGGTGCAGTGGGGGCTACAGAAGACGGCGCGCCGCGCATGGTGGCGACCCCTTGGTACGACTATGAGATCCCAATGACCGACGCGGCAGAACTGGGCACGAAAAAGGTGATGCAGGAGCATTGCACCATCGGCATTGTGGTAACCACTGACGGCACGATAACAGACATTCCACGGGAAGACTACATAGAGGCCGAGCATCGGGCGATCACCGATATGCAGAAGACAGGCAAGCCGTTTTTAGTAGTGATCAACTCACGGGATCCTCACGGAGATGCCGCAAGATCGGTGCAAAAATCCATTCGGGATACATTTGGTCTCGAAGCAATGATCGCCGACTGTCAGGCCATGGACGACGATGCCATTGCCGATATGCTGCAGAAGGTTCTGCTGCAGTTCCCTATGCAGGAATTGCACGTGCATCTGCCCCGCTGGATGGACGCATTGGAAACCGAACATCCTGTGAAAACCGCCTTGTATCAAGCGCTTCTTTCCTATTTTGAGAAAATTACCGCATTGGTGCAGGCAGACGATGTGCTGAACAAGTTACAGGAACTGGATTTCGTGCAGGACTATGCTTTGCGGGATGTGGATCTGGCCGCAGGAACGGTGTGCTGCGCGCTGACGTTCCCCGAAACGCTGTTCTATGAGATCTTAAGCAACAAGGCCGGTATTCCCATTGAAGACGACGGGCAACTTCTGTCCCTGCTGACGGAATTTTCTGCCATCAAGGCAGAGTATGACAGAATTTCCGACGCCCTGTCTTCCGTGAAAGCCACCGGTTAC
This sequence comes from Oscillospiraceae bacterium, assembly GCA_017399325.1. Taxonomy (GTDB): domain Bacteria; phylum Bacillota; class Clostridia; order Oscillospirales; family Oscillospiraceae; genus Faecousia. The sequence continues at coordinate 1,832 of JAFQDY010000162.1, read as the reverse complement.
GGCATCGTAATGCCGGATGCCGCGCAGATGGTCTTGCAGCCGCCGGAAGTGGTGAAAAAAGGCGGTGCTTACGGGGTAAAATTAAAGGCCGGTGCACCCTCCATTCATATGATCCGCGTAGATATTGACACAGAGATCAGCCCCATGGTAGGCGGTGAGCAGCAATCCCAGGACCTCATTTCCTATCTTTCCTCGGAAGACCCGGATAAACTTTGGCAAAGCAATATTTTCGGCAAGTCCGTCTATGCGCTGATCCAAGAGGGACTTACCACAAAACTGGTACGAACACCGGAGGATGTGCGGGAAAAATTCCGCGGCACATTGACCCGGGTGGTAAACGAAGGCGCAAACGGACTCATTTGCTTGATCATTTAATAAAGAAAGGGTGCAAATTATTGCACCCTTTTTTATATTTCTCTCTTTACCGGGAAAAAATAATGTGATAGTATAGACCTATGTTTGCGAAAGGAGTGATATAGATTGCGGATCTCAAGATTACTGAACCGGAAATGGAACTATATCGCCCTTTCTTTTTTGATTCCCTTTGTGGGGTTTACTGTTGTGATGATACTGGGGCAGTGCGTGCCGTTTGGCCACTATTCTATGCTGTATTCCGATAAGTATCACCAGTATTTTCCGTTTTTCAAAGCCTTTAGACGGGCGCTGCTTTCCGGTGATTCCCTGCTCTACAACTGGGATGTGGGTCTTGGCTTGGATTACTTGGGTCTTTATGCCTATTATTTGGCATCGCCTTTGAACTTACTGAGCATTCTTGTTCCGGAAAGTTGGCTTTTGAGTTATTTTTCTTTCCTTACGCCGATAAAACTGGGCCTGGCGAGTATGTTTTTCTCCATTTTTCTTAAGAAGATATTCGAGAAAAACGACTTCTCCGTTACCCTGTTTGGCTGCTTCTACGGCCTGTGCGCCTGGGCGCTGGGCTACCAGTGGAACATTATGTGGCTGGACACATTTGCACTGATGCCGCTGGTGATCCTGGGCGCAGTTTCACTTTTGAAGGACAAGAAGTTTGTGCTTTACACGGTAACACTCTTCCTATCCGTCTTCGCCAACTACTATATCGGATTCTTTACCTGCATTTTTGTGCTGCTGGTATTTATCTGTTATGAAGTTTGCCGTTGGGGCGGCTTTAAGAAATTCCTAGAAGATCTGCTCCGAATCGCTCTGTTTTCTGCTTTGGCCATCGGTATGACCGCGATTTTGTCTTTGCCTGCTTATGCCGCGCTGCAGAACACCCACTCCAGCATCAACAAATTCCCCGAAGGTCTGCAACTGAATATGACCACCAATGACACATGGGCCGGTCTGTTTGATGTGATGCGGCAGGTCGCCGGTTGCGCCAACGGCGGCATTGAACCCACTTGGAAAGAGGGTATGCCCAACCTTTACTGCGGTGTATTTGCCAACATTCTGTCGGTTTTGTACCTGTTCTGCCGCAAGATTAAGTTGCGGGACAAGATCTGCGCAATCTGCCTGCTGCTGTTTTTCAATGTGAGTTTTATTTTCAGGCAGCTGGATTATATTTGGCACGGTTTCCACTTTACCAATATGATCCCCTATCGGTTCAGTTTCCTGTACAGTTTTGTACTTCTTTATATGGCCTATGCCGCGTGGGTCCGCAGAAAGCAGTTCCGCCTTTGGCAGATAATCGTTGCACTGATCGCGGTTATCGGGTTGATGGTCTGCGCAAAAGACCCGTCGGACATCGTCTTTATCGTCTATAACGGCGTGCTGATTTTGCTTTATATTACCGCGCTGATCTACGCGGCGGTGATCAAACCTGCACCCAAGGACGCAGACAGCCTGGAACTTTT
>JAFQDY010000161.1 GCA_017399325.1 Oscillospiraceae bacterium | reverse complement strand
TTTGTAATATAAAAGCGTGCTACCGATGGTAGCACGCTTTTTGCATTTGCGGACGAGCAACACCCCAGGGTGGCTTCTCTTGCCGCGTTGCGGCAATTCACCTTCTGCTCGCCCCTACAAAAAAGGGTTTTTATGTTGCAATCAAACACAATGTATGTTATATTATTCGTGTGAACGGGGACGACACCCATAACAAAAAACAGTTTCACAAAACCGAATATTTACGGCAAAGGGGATGACACCCATCGAAAAAAACATCATTGTTGTAGATGAAACCGGAAAAGAATATGAGGCTACCTATCCCAAACGGGCGAAAGGGCTTGTAAAAAACGGCAGGGCACGCTTCATAGATGAACATACTATATGCCTTGCGTGTCCGCCAAATACTGAATTGGAGGACAAAAATATGTCAAAAATCACAACAGCAGAGGCTTGGAACCGTGTCGTCGCTACACAAGGCCAATTAGGAGATATAGAAAGAATTGTGCATTGGATACAATGCGTTGAAGAATCTGCAAACTTTGTTGATCTTGAGGGCGCGAATTCCGATTATTATGGGGCACCGTTAGAGTATTGTTCCCAGGTTGCACTCGAGAAACTGCAAACGATTAGGGAAGTCGTGTGTACCCGCGAAAAGACCTTAAAGCAACTGATTGATTTTTACATTCGTGTTTACGAAAACGCTGATTTTTCCCAAGAAGCCTAACCATTTTTACCACTAAAGCCGCCGTGGCGGGTGCATCTGCACCCGCCACGGTTTTTTATAAACTTCATTGTCATCCCGAGCAGCCAAAGGGAGTGATATGCTATTTATATCCCCCAGTCTTATTGCCTGAATCCGGCAATAAGACAGCCCCCTTTAGGCAAGGGGGCCGTTTTTTAATTCTTCAGGCTTTGCAGGGGGGCAGGGATGCGGCCGCCACGGGCGATGAAGTCTTCGGAAGACTCCGGATGCACCGGCATAACAGGCGCGCTGCCAAGCAGGCCGCCCATTTCCACCCGGTCGCCCACCACCTTATTGGGGGCGGGGATGATACGGACGGCGGTGGTCTTGGAGTTGACCATACCAATGGCAGCCTCGTCGGCAATGATCGCGGAAATGGTGGCAGCGGAAGTATCACCGGGCACGGCGATCATATCCAGACCCACAGAGCAGACACAGGTCATAGCCTCCAGTTTATCCAGCGCCAAAACACCAGACTCGGCTGCTGCGATCATACCCTCGTCCTCAGATACAGGGATGAATGCGCCGGACAGGCCGCCCACATGGTTGGACGCCATCACGCCGCCCTTTTTGACGGCATCGTTTAAAAGCGCCAGCGCGGCAGTTGTGCCGTGGGTGCCGCAGACCTCCAGCCCCATCTCTTCCAAAATACGGGCAACGGAGTCGCCAACGGCAGGCGTGGGAGCAAGGCTCAAGTCCACGATGCCAAAGGGCACATTCAGCCGCTTGGAAGCCTCCACGCCAACCATTTGACCCATACGGGTAACCCGGAAGGCAGTTTTTTTAATAGTCTCGGCAACCACATCAAAGGGCTGTCCCTTCACGCCTTTCAGGGCGTGGTACACAACGCCCGGGCCGGAAACGCCCACATTCAGCACACATTCCGGCTCACCGACACCGTGGAAAGCGCCTGCCATAAAGGGGTTATCCTCTACTGCGTTGGAGAAAACTACCAACTTTGCGCAGCCTAAACCGTCGTTATCCGCCGTAATTTCGGCGGTTTTCTTGATAATTTGACCCATTTTGGCAACGGCGTCCATATTGATACCGGCACGGGTCGAGCCCACATTCACGCTGGCGCAGACGCAATCGGTAACCCGCATTGCTTCGGGAATAGAATCCATTAGAATCCAGTCACCCTTTGTGCAGCCTTTTTGCACCAGCGCGGAAAAACCGCCGATGAAGTTGACGCCGCACTCCTTGGCGGCTTTATCCATAGCAATGGCCAGCGGCACATAGGAATCGGTTTTGCAGGAATTGCCCACCAGCGCGATGGGGGTAACGGAGATCCGCTTGTTCACAATAGGGATGCCAAATTCCCATTCGATATCCTGACCCACTTTCACCAAGTCCTTGGCGCAGCGGGTGATCTTGTCGTAGATCTTATCGGCGCAGACATTCACATCTTCGTGGGTGCAATCCAGGAGCGAAATGCCCATAGTGATGGTGCGGATGTCAAGATGCCGTTTATCGATCATATCCTGGGTGGCTAAAATATCCTTAAAATCTAACATAGATACTCCTTATACCCGATGCATGGCTTGGAAAATTTCCTCACGCTGCAGACGAATGGACAGATTCATTTCCTTGCCCTTTTCCTCTAACTTCTTGGCAAGTTCTGCCAAGGGGCAAGTGCAGCCGGACACATCCACCGCCATCATCATGGTGAAATAGCCCTGCATAACGGTCTGACGGATATCCAGCACATTCACATTAAATGCCGCCAGGTCCACACACACGGAGGCAATGATGCCTACCCGGTCCTGGCCCACAACTGTTACGATCGCTTTCATCTTTCTCTCTCCTTACAAGTCGTAATCTGCGCACACTCTTGTGTCCAAAAAGTTCCAGAAATGCTCCTTGGCGGCCAAGTGAGCCGGGTGCGTTGCATAGTTTTTCAGCGCTTCGCGGCTTTCAAACTCGGAATACAGCGCATAGTCCATACCGCCCTGATAGGCAGCGCGGATCTCCATATGGGTAAGACCGGGGATCACGCCAACCAGCGGTTCTAATTGCGCCTTAATGATGGCCACGGCTTCCTCTTTGTTTACTTTCTCTTTGAATGTGTACAGCACGATATGTTTTACCATAATACCCTCCAAAACAACAATACCGGGACCGGTTTTCCGGTCCCGGTATGTAATGTCAATTAAGCCTCGGCAGTTTCTTCGGCTGCTTCTTCAGCAACTTCTTCTACTTCTTCAGCAGGCTCTTCTGCAACTTCCTCTTCGGCAGCCAGCAGAGCGCGGATGGACAGGGAGATACGCTTGTTCTCAGCGTCGATCTCGGTGATCTTCACCTGAACTTCCTGACCTTCAGCCAGAACATCATCGGGCTTTGCGATATGACGGTTGGCGATCTGAGAAATGTGGATCAAACCGTCAACGCCAGGCAGGATCTCTGCAAACGCGCCGAAGGTCATCAACTTAACAACCTTGGCATCCACAACGTCGCCTACATTGTAGGTAGTCATGAACTTGTTCCAGGGATTCATTTCAGCAGTCTTGTAGCCCAGAGAGATCTTGTGCTTCACGGGGTCGAAGGAAATGACGTAAACGTCGATCTCGTCACCTACGGAAACAACGTCAGCGGGAGTCTTGATCCGATTCCAGCTCAGTTCGGAAACATGAACCATACCGTCAACGCCGCCGATATCCACAAATGCGCCGTAAGAAGTCAGGGACTTAACGGTGCCGTGGTACTTAGCGCCAACTTCGATCTCGTTCCAGATCTTTTCCTGGGCAGCCTTGCGGCCTTCGGAAGAAACAGCGCGGATAGAGCCGATGATACGGCGGCGTGCGCGGTTCACTTCGGTGATTTTCAGTTCAGTGGTCTTACCAACCATAGAAGCCATATCGCCACCCTTGGCAATACCGGACTGGGAAGCGGGGATAAAGACGCGGATGCCCTTAACGGTAGCAACCAAGCCGCCCTTGTTTTCCTCGGTGATGGTACCTTCGACAGTGATCTTGTCCTCAGCGTAGGCAGCCATTTCGTCCCAGATCCTCATGCCGTCCAGCTTCTTTCTGGAAACCTGACAAACACCCTCCTGATCGTTGACGCGGACAACGAATACTTCGATTTCGTCGCCAACCTTCAGTACGTCCTCGGGCTTTACAGTGGGGTCTGCGCTGACTTCATCATACGGA
>JAFQDY010000160.1 GCA_017399325.1 Oscillospiraceae bacterium | reverse complement strand
CCCCAGTTCAAATCTGGGTGGCACCTCCACGAGAAAACCTCGTAACCGCAATGGTTACGAGGTTTTTTACATTTCCGCTTTGGGCGAAGATTTCAAACATGATATGCGCTCTTTTTTATATTATTCATTTTCAGGAAACTACCGGTAGGAGATCTACAGGCGTGCTTTAGTACTCTGGATATTCTTTACCCATGAAGTTGCGTTTTTAATATAGTTGGTGTATAATGGAAATAAATTCAAAATAACCGGAAAATAACCTATGATTTTGTTGATTTGGGATGAATAATAATAAAAAGGAAGTGTAGTGCTATGAAAAAAGTGCTGTCTGTCATGTTGGCATTTGCGATGGTCCTGTCGCTTTTGCCTGCCGCTGCATTTGCGGAAGATACCGCACCTGCGCAAAAGGTAAATGTTGTGCTGGTGTCCGGTCAGTCTAACGCAAACGGCGTGCACGGCACTCTTGATGTGCCCGCCATCGTTCCGGATAAAGGGGATGGCTATTGGTGGGATGGCAACCAACTGGTTGATCTGCATGATCACGTTTCAGCCATCACCACCAGCGTAGGCTGGTATACGCCGCTTGCCGCTGAATGGGAAGCACTTACCGGTGAAAAAGTTGTGATCATTCACGAATGTATGTCCGGCAGCCCCATCAGCAAATGGGCAAGTTATGAAGACGGCACTTTGACGACAGCCGCAAGCAACATCGTGGCTGAGGTCGCAGAATGCATTGCAGCCATTCAGGCCGATGATACGAAGGAGATCGTCCGTACCGGCTATTACTGGCTGCAGGGCGAAAGCGATGCGTTTATCGATACGCATCGTGAAAATCCCGTGTATCCCACGATTCAGCAGTACCAGACTGCCTATATGGGTGTACACGACGCTTTTGTCAAGGCGCTGACTGTTGAAGGCGTGGATGCTCCTGTTGGCGGCATCCTCTCTTGCCGTACCAGAACGAACGGCAGCTACAAGAACCTCGAATATTGCAGTATGCGCGCCGCACAGCAGGATCTGGCAAATCAAAACGATGACATCTATATGGCTTCCGTTATTATGGAAGATTGGATCTCCGCTTCTGCCGGTTGCAATTATATTGCCGAATCCGGTGCTTACAGCGTGGATTATACCGCTGCGCAGATGATTAGCGGTATCCACTATCATCAGAGCGGGTATAACGCAATGGGTCTGGAGGCCGCGGACAATATGTATGCGGCTCTGACTGCGCCTGCAATCGCGGATATCGAAGTGATCGCCCACAGCGGTATAGATGTCTATAGCGATGGCGCTATGATCGACGTGCAGGACAATCTGCGCTATATTGGCGATATGAATGAAGAGACCGACGAGAATGCCGCGCAAATCGTATTCCGCACGCTGCCTGTCAGCGCTGTCTGTGACGGTGTTGCGGTTGCTTGCATTGATGCGGACGGCGACCCTGTGGAGGGCGTGATCGACAGCAATGGCTATATTGCTGATATAAACAAGGTCACTGACCCTCTTACTGTTACGGTCACTGCCGGCGATTGCCGCGAGACTTATACGCTGTACAATTCTGACATCAACAGCGCCAATGAAAGCGGCAGTTTCCATTATTACTGGGATTTCTGCAGAGATGATGTGTACGGAAAAGACGCCGACGGCTATGTTACTGTGGACAGCCTGTTTGACGAAAACACGCTGACATATACCGCAAAATCGGCTTCGTATACTGCTGAGAACGGCCTGAACAACGGATCTTCCGATTATTTTACTGCGGAGAATATTGTCGAATTGAAGCAGAATGAGGCGTGGACGATCCGCTGGACCGGTTTCAACGGTTCCAACTCCGTTCTGCTCAGCGACAACAGCAGCGATTATGATAACGGCGGCAGAACGACGCCTTACATTTATCTAAAGAATAATGTAAAAGAAGGTTATCAGGCCGATTTGCGTGCCGCCGGCACCGGTACGGATGTGCTGTTTGCCCGTGAGCCGGAAGATGTTGATGCTGTCCATACCTGGACGCTGACCAACGATGGCGAGGGAACCGTAACGCTGACCAACGATGACGGGTATTCCAAGACGGCTTCCTTCACCGCTAACAGCCCTGAAGTGTACAGTTTCGACAGCGTGTTGGGTCGTTTTGGTTCTGTTACAAAGTTGTGCTACAGCGGCACCATTCAGGAACTGGATATCTTTACGGCGGACAGAAAGCACGATTGTGTCTCTATTGAAATTGCGGCGCAGCCTGACCGTGAAATCTACCGCGCGGGCGACACCTTCCAGACTGAGGGTATGGTGGTCGTCAAATATACTTCCGACGGCAGCGCTTATGAAATTGATGCGTACACCGTTTCCCCCAAGACGATTGCGGCAGACACCACAGAGGTCACTGTCACCTATGAGGAGCGGGGGACTGTCTATACGGCGTCTGTTCCTGTGTATGTGAAATCTTATGAGCCTTCGGACGCGCCCACCAGTTATAAGTGGGTTTTCGGGAATAAGCCCACTACGCTGGATGCTGTCATGGGCGATAACACCCTGAGCAAGGTCGGCAACTGCTATGTGGCAGAAAAGCCTATCGTGCTTCATGCTCATAAGCCTTGGACGATCGAATGGCAGGGTGCTGCTTCTGCCGGCATCAATGGCGGCAACGGCATTCTGCTGTCTGAGGCGCTGCAGGGCGGTTCTTCCTGGCTGTATCAGGCGAGAGACGGAGTTCCCGGAACTGCCGGAACCTACCATTACATTATTCTGAACAAAAACCTTAGCGATGGAAGCACCGCCGATTTCCAGATCGAAAAGGACAACGAGGACAATCAGGAGATGATTGCCAAGTTTGAGAATACCGATACCGTGTGGAAATTGACCCATGACGGCAATGGTCGACTGAACCTGACCGGCGCTCTGGACGGCGAGGTTTTCTACAATGCAAAGAAGACATTCGCCGCAAAGGATCTCACCTTTAACTATGTGCTTGGTTCCTGGAGCACTGCGGATAGCAGTTTAAACTACGGCGACAATGTGATTACCTATCTGACGATTTACGAAGATGGGGCTACCGGCATTGAAGCCGTGCTGAAGGATGGCTCTTACTGTGTTGGTGACACCATTACTGCGGAAGATCTGATTGTTACCGTGCAGCTGGTTGACGGTTCGACACAGGTGCTGACGGACTTTGATCTGGAAGGCGATTGTGTTATTGCTGCGACCGAAAAAGAGATCATCGTAAACGTGGTCTATGCCGGCAGCGTTTTCTCCGATACCGTTGCCTTCAAAGCCAATGCTACTGCCGATGTTGCGGAAATGAATGGTATCAAGTATGCCACTATCAATGCGGCAATCGCCGCTGCGCAGCAGCAGAACTATGAGTACGATGCGGTCACTACACTGGAACCTACCACGATCAACTTGCTGTGTGATACCACCGGCGGCTTTGATGTGGGCGTGGAAGGGAGCACTTATGCCGCATATATGACACAGAATATCATTCTGAATCTGAACGGTCATACGTTGATGCTGGGCGAGCCTCCTGTGGGATCCGGCGGTACCGAAACCAACGGTATCCGTGTTCTGGCGCACAGCAAATTGCACATCGGGAACGGTATCATCATTTGCGGTGACGGTGTCGAACCTGTAAAGGTCGGACTTGCCAACTATGGGGAACTGACACTGGATGATGTCGAAGTGATTGCTTCTGAAACGCTGCTTTACGGTATCAACAACCGCGGCGTGCTGACGCTTTCCGGCGAGACCACTGTTGAGAACGGCAGTATCAGCGCGATCACAAATGAACCCTACAATTATAGTTACACCACCGGAAACGTGGATGTTGACTGCGTGCTGAATATTGCTGATGCGGGTGTCACTGTGGGTAAGGTTCAGGTCGAACTGAACAAGACCCAGGGTTACAACAACTGCGAAAATATCGGTGTGCCTGTGGTCAATATTTCTGCCGGCAAGATCGAAGAGATCTGCATCATTGGCGATTACAAAACTCCTGACGGCAACATCACCGGCGGTGCTTTCAAGGCTGCTGTTCCCGCTGAACTGTGCGCGGAGGGTTATATCCCTGCCGACAACGGCGACGGCACCTACGGCGTGAAGGAAGGTCGGTACGTTGCAAAGATCGGCGATCAGTATTATGAGTCTATCAATGCTGCCATCGACGCTGCACCTGTGGAAGTCTATAACGAAGACGCGATGACTACGCTGTCTGCCACAACCGTCGACCTGCTGGCTGATGCCTTTGGCGGTTTTGATGTGGGTGACGAGTCGCAGGCGTACGCAACCCAGAACATCATTCTGAATCTGAACGGTCATAAACTGACGCTGGGCGCGCCTCCTGTGGGCTCCGGCGGCATCGAGGAGCAGGACAACGGCATCCGTGTTCTGGCGCACAGCAAACTGGTCATCAATGACGGCGAGATCATTGCTCCCGATGAGATCCTGGACAACGTGATCAACAACTACGGCTATCTGGAACTGAACAGTGTGAAGGTGGGCTCCGGTGACGCGGTGGACGCAACGGTCAAGAACCGCGGCGATCTGGTGTTGACCGGTACTACCGAGATCGCAAATGGCGGCGTTTCCGGTGGAATTGCCATCCTGCATATTCCTTACGATTACAGTTATCAGGGCCGTGATGTGGAGGTTGATTGTACGCTGACCGTCAATGATTCCGATGTGAAAATCGGGAAGATCTCGGTGTCCCTTGAGAAGACCGAGGGCGGTTACGGCTGCGAAAACACCGGTGTACCTGTGGTGAATATTTCCACAGGTGAGATCGAAGGGATCTGCACCATCGGCGACTACAAAACTCCTAACGGCAACATTACCGGCGGCACCTTCAAGGCCGCCGTGCCCGAGGAACTGTGCGCGGAGGGCTTTATCCCTGCTGCGGCTGACGAAAACGGCAACTATACCGTTGAGAAAGCCTACCTGATCAGCGGCAGCGTCGATGCCGATGGAACTGTCTCCATCACTGTGGAAAAGATCCCCGGCGGTGTTGCGCATATCGTTATCGTTGCGCAGTACAACGGCGAACAGATGGTCGTGGCTAAGACTGAACGGCTTGCTGCCGACGGTACCTGTGTGCTGAACGGTTTTACTGCGGAGGCATCTTATACCTACAAGATCTTCTTGCTGGATGCATCTGATTATTCGCCCGTTTGTGAAGCGAAGCCTCTTCCCGTCATCTGATCCGATTTAAGAACAATGCGGTGGAAGACCATCTTCCACCGCATTTTCTTTAGGTTCTTCTACAAAAAAAACCTCACCTCTGCCAATATATTGGCAGAGGGGAGGTAAAAGTTTAT
>JAFQDY010000159.1 GCA_017399325.1 Oscillospiraceae bacterium | reverse complement strand
TCTGGCGGTAACCAGCAGAAGGTTGTTGTAGGTAAGTGGCTGAATTCTGCGCCCGATATTCTCATTATGGACGAGCCCACTCGTGGTATCGATGTGGGTGCAAAGCGTGAGATCTACGAAATTATCAATGACCTGGTAGCGCAGGGTAAGTCTGTTATTCTTATTTCCTCTGAACTTCCTGAGGTTTTGGGTATGAGCGACCGCGTTCTCGTTATGAAGGACAATGCGATCGTTGCAGAACTGACCGGCGAGGATATCAATCCCGTTGAGGTTATGCGGTATGCCCTTTGATTCTGTCTCAAGATATATTAAGGAGGAGGAACTATGAATAGCACAATTCGAAATCGCCTGACACCAAAAAATGTCGGCGATTGGATTAAGAACAATACAAACATTCTTCTGATGTTCGTGCTGATCATTGTGGGCGCGATCGTATCAGAGAACTTCTTCAAGGCTAGCAACCTGTTCAATGTCTTGCGTCAGATCACCGTTAACGGTATGTTGGCGGTCGCCTGTACGATGACACTGCTGGTTAACGGCTTTGACCTGTCGATCGGTCATAATATGGCGTTGTGTGCAGTGTTGTGCATCGGTTTTGAAAAGTCTTACGGTGGCGTCGCTGCAATCATCGTGGCGCTGGCAGCCGGCGCTACAATGGGCCTTGTGAACGGCCTGCTTGTAAAACTGACCCGCGGTGAATCCAGCGAAGGTTTTATGATCACGCTGGCCAGCGGTATGATGGCTCAGGCTCTGGCAAAATGGTATTGCGGCGGCAGTGAGATCATTCGCCCCCAGATCCCTGAAAGCCAGGACTGGTTCCGTGTTCTGGGCCAGGGTAACACGATTGGCGGTTTCCCGGTTTGCGCACTGATTTGGATTGCGGTTATGGTCATTCTGCAGATCATTGTCAAGAAGACGACTTTCGGTAGAAAGATGCTGCTGTCCGGTGCGAACAAGAAGTCTGCGTATCTTGCAGGTATTAATGTTGGCGCAATCAAGGTAATTGCCTATACAGTAGCAGGTCTTTGCTGCGGCATTGCTGCAATTATTTATGCCGCTCGCTTCAACAGTGCAAATGACGGTTCCGGTACCGGCGGTGACTTTAACGGCGCGGTTATCTCCATCATCGGTGGTAACGCATTGTACGGTGGCCACGGTGGTATGGTGCAAGTCTTTATCGGTGCTGTCACCTTTGGCCTGATTACCAACATCCTTCAGTTGATGGGTATCAGTTCTGCGGTGCAGTTTATTGTCCAGGGCGCCATCTTGTTGCTGGCGATCAATCTGGACCGCTTGAAGAAGAGGTGATAGGTATGACAAATATGAAAAAGAATGTTGGCCCGACCCTTCATACCATTGGAAAAAAGGCGGTAACAGATTACAGAATTCCTGTTTTGGCTGTGCTGCTATTTGTGGTTATGGCCCTTTTAAAACCCAACTTTGCTACTAGTTATAACATTTACACAATCACCGACTCTGCAGCAAAGTCCGGTATCGCCGCCATCGGTTTTACATTTATTCTGCTGGTTGGTCAGTTGGATATTTCCTTTGGTTCGGTCATTTCTCTGTCTGCCTGTGTCTTTATGATGATGCTCAAGGCTGAAATGAGTTTTGCGCTTGCTGTAGTCGTTGCGCTGGTCGTTGGTATGGCCTGCGGTACACTGACCGGTTTCTTTGTTGCAAACTTCCGTCTGTCTCCGTTTATCGTATCTATGACGATGCAGTTGGTGTATAAGGGCATTGCCTTAACCATTACCAAGTCCACCCCTGTTGCGATGACCCATCCGGTTCTGAAGGCGATCAACAGTGTGAAACTGCTGGATATGATCCCTCTGACCTTCCTGTTCTTCCTTGTGCTTGTTTTTGCGGCGGAGTTTTTCCTTCGCAGAACACAGTTTGGTCGTAATATTTTCCTGGTTGGCGGCAATATCAGCGTGTCTGATAACCTGGGCATTAAGTCCAGCCGTTATGTATGGAGCGCATATATTATCCAGGGTTTCTTTGCTGCTCTTGCCGGCATCGCGATGATGACTCGCACTTCTTCTGCTAACGGTAACATTGGCGCCGGTAGTTTGTTGGATGTTATCCCGATGGTTATCGTCGGCGGTACCTCTATGGCTGGCGGTAAGGGTGGTTGTATTAAGACCCTTTGGGGCGTTCTGCTCTTGAGTATGGTTTACAATTCGATGACCTTCTTCTCGATTCCCGCACCTCTGCAGCCCTTTGTTAAGGGTCTGATTCTGTTGGTTGTTATTGTGAGCGACAAGTATATGGAACGTCGCCACGAAAAAGTATAATTGAAAGGAGAAAGATTATGAATATTCTCGCAATTGGCGCCCATCCCGATGATGTGGAAACTATGTGCGCCGGCACCTTAGCAAAGTACGCAGCCCAGGGCCACAAGATCTTTATTGCCACCGCTACCAGCGGCAATATCGGTTCTGCCCGTCACTCTATGGAGGAGATCGCCCGCATCCGCAAGCAGGAAGCAGCCAACTCTGCCGCTATTATCGGCGCGGAGTATATCTGCCTGGATTATGATGATGAAATGTTCTACGAGACCAAGGAAGTCCGTTTGGCATTCATTAACCTGGTCCGTCACTGCAAGGCTGATGTGATCTTCACTCACAATCCCGAGGATTACAATCCCGACCACGAACTGACTAGCAAGATTATCAATGACATCGCTGTTATGATCCCCATCGCACACCTGAAGACGGAAGAACCTCCCCACGATGTGATTCCCTCTATCTGGTACTGGGAGCCCGTTAACGGCATGAATTTCCAGCCTACCGACTATGTAGATATTACTGACTACTACGAAACAAAGATGAAGATGCTTAACTGCATGGAAAGCCAGAAAGCATGGATGTCTGACAACTATGCATCTTTGCGCGGTGATGAAGAGCGCTTCTTCGATACCATCCGTATTTTGTCCGAGTTCCGTGGTATGCAATCCGGCTGCAAGTATGCCGAAGGTTTTGTTCGCGCACTCGACGGTATGCGTACACGCTTTACCGAGAGAGTTCTTCCGTAATTTCATTTAATTTCCGGATGACTGTGTGATCTTGTATTGAATTACAGCCATCCCCGTGATGGCTGTAATTTTCATTATTTGGCAGAATATAAAAAATAAAAGGAGACGATAAAATGAACGCATATGTAGAAAGTGTAATTGAAAATGTAAAGAGAAAACATGGCAATGAACCTGAGTTCGTGCAAACAGTTGAAGAGGTTTTCACCTCTATTGCACCTATGGTCGACAAGCACCCTGAATACGAAAAGGCTGACCTGCTGAATCGTATGACTGAGCCCGAGCGTATGTTTACCTTCCGTGTTGTCTGGACTGACGACAACGGTCAGGCCCATACCAATATCGGTTATCGCTGCCAGTTTAACGGCGCAATCGGTCCTTACAAGGGCGGCCTGCGTTTCCAGGCAAATGTTAACCCCAGCATTATCAAGTTCCTGGGCTTTGAGCAGACATTCAAGAACAGTCTGACCGGTCTGCCCATGGGCGGTGGCAAGGGCGGTTCTGACTTTGATCCCGCCGGCAAGTCTGATGCTGAAATCATGCGTTTCTGCCAGAGTTATATGACCGCTCTGTATCGTTACATTGGACCGGACATCGACGTTCCTGCCGGTGATATGGGTGTTGGTGGCCGCGAGATCGGCTATCTGTACGGCCAGTATCGTCGCCTGAAGGGCGTTTGGGAGAACGGCGTTCTCACCGGCAAGGGCTTCACCTACGGCGGCTCTCTGATCCGTCCCGAGGCTACCGGCTACGGCGCAGTTTACTATCTGCAGGAGGTGCTGAAGCACGAAAACGATACCATCGAAGGCAAGCGTATTGCTATCTCCGGCTACGGTAATGTGGGCTGGGG
>JAFQDY010000158.1 GCA_017399325.1 Oscillospiraceae bacterium | reverse complement strand
ACACTTTTATCTTGAATAAATCTTGAATTACGACGAAACACTGTATACCAACTGTCACATAATGTATTTTTATTCGTGATTTTAGTGCTATTTAGTCTACTTTATCCATATGTATTCATTCTGTCCACCTCCCGAGGCCATGGCATTCAAGAGGTCAGCAACCGTATCCAGCCTTGCACCAAAGTCGCTGACCGCGCCTGTCTTTCTTGCGATCGCGCCGTCGATCATATCGGTAAGCCCACAAAAGAGATACAGTACATAAAACCACACCGACAACAGAGGAACGAACGAAAGCGGCAAACTGAATATTATCCTGCTGCCTGTAACGATATTTGCAATGTATTTCTTCATAAATGCTCCCTGATTGCACTTCCGGCGTCAGTCCTCATCCGGTGCGATCGAGTAGATGGAGGGCATTCCGTCTTCTGCCATCAGCAGCAGCGGGATCATACCCATGACCCAGCCGCCCATAATGCAGTATGCGCCCCAGTCCCGGTCTTTGTTCACGCCGAAATAAGAATGGGTCTGCATATCAAATGCCCGCATCCAGCCGCCACAGAGCCGCTTATCGGCTTCCGTCAACTGGATATTTAGCGTGAACCGCACCAGTTTTTTCTGCAGATCAGCGGTTTTTTCCACATAGATACTGCCGGGATTTGTCATAGAACCGATCAGCGAGAAGCAACCCAGCAGGTTGTTCAGACAATAGAGAATATCCATAATATTGTCGTGGCGAGAGCCCATACTGACCGAGAATTCCGGATGGGTAAAGGTTTCGTCCGACATGACCAGTTCCGACTCCTGAATGCCACCGCAGGGGCTTTGCAAAGACTGGAAGAAGTCCAGAAGTTCGTTGATAATGTCACTGTAATCACCGCAGCCGATCTCCTGGGCGGCGCACAGTACCGTGATCAGCCGGCTATACAGAAAACTCTTGGTCAGCGGCGAGAAAGACGCAGAATAGTTGGGATACTGGGCGTACATAGCATCGGCCGTACGCTTCAGTTGCGCTTGATACCGGGTATCGCCTGTCATACGGTAAAGGTTTGCCAGCACGATGGCCATACCATCGTAAAACACCGGTGCATCGATCAGCGGGTCGGTGGGCTTCAGGGTATCCAGCGTCCCATTGGACAGGGTAAACGACGGGGTTTTGAAGTAAGGCGCGCCGTCCGTCCACTTGATGTAGGCATCTGCCAAGGTCTTGGCGGAGTTGAAATAATTCTCATCGCCTGTCAATCTGTATAGGCACAACATAGCCATACCGTCCCGTCCGTTGTCGGAAGAATAGCACTGGGCCCCTTCCAGACCGAATGTTTCGTACCAGTGGAAGATCCCCTTGTTTGCGCCGTCTGTTTCCTGCAATCCCAAGCGGAAGCAATGGTCTGTCAACTGCTTTGCGCAATCTGCCAGTTCCGGTCGGGACAGGTACTTGCCCGCAGAGGAAAACAGTGCCGCCGTCAGGAGCATCACATCTACCCGATGGTTATGCCGCAACTGCAGATCATAAGAACGGATCATTTCATAGCAGCCATTGCTTCCCGTGGGGTCTTGAAATAAACCGGAATCAAAGTGCCAGTTTACCGCCCGTTCCACGGCGGCTTTGACAGTATTTTCCTTGCCGGCCAGCATTTGTTCTTTCCAAACCGCCCGGAACGCCGCCTCCACCTGCTCTTTGGATACATTGAGGATCCGGGAAAACACTTCGCCGTACAGCGCGCACCAGCGGCTGTGGGGCAACATGGTCAGCCGGTCAAAGGCAGACAGGCGAATGGCAGAATACACGAAACTGCCGTATTCCACGATGGCGGGAAATGTTTTTGTGGCCGGAATCACCGGGGTGTGGCTGCCGATGCAATTTTCTATGCCCACCAACAATTTTCCGTTTCTGAGCCGTCCGGGCAAATAGGTCTGGCAGCGGGCCTGCAACAACGCGCCGTCCCAGACAAGGTATTCATCGTAGAACCCCCGTTCCACCGATTCGGTGACCATACCGAACAGCATAGCGCTGTTATAATCGCCGGCATCGTACATCTCCGCATACACAGGCACACCTTTTTTACGCAGCTGCGCATAACATTCCATCGCGGCATAACCCAGCGACGGCAGCAGTGTATGCTCCGGCGCAACACCGATCACGGCATCGTAACCGCAAGCAAGGGTTTCTGCGCCAGCTTCTTCCAATGTGGCAAATTGCAGGATCGTTCCCTGAAAAACCGTTTGCAAAAACCGGTAAAATTCATTTTTCGGGCCTACGTAAGCAATCGTTTTCATATGTACCACCTCTTATTTTGCTGCATCAGCGAGTTGTGATATTTTTGTTATTTTAGCACAGAAAATCACAAGCCGCAACTGACATCCGGGTGGATTTTACCGCATTTTTGGTGGACTCCTTGGTAAAAAACCGCGCCTGCGAAAAACAGGCGCGGATCTCATTGTTTTGATTACAGGATCTGGCAGAACTCTACCTGCTCGCCGGTGGGGGTGAGCAGTTTGAAGTAGCGGCAGCCTTTCTCCCAGAAGGTGGGGATGCCTTCGATGCCGTCGGTGCAGATGGTGTAGCCCTGCTTTTGGCAGTAGGCGTAATCGGCTTCGATGTCGTTGGACACGAAGGAAATATGGTCGATCTTGCCCTGCACAGCCTCGTCAATGGGCTCTTCGTACATTTCGTAAACGGTGTCACCGTTTTTGATGAAGTAGGCAGGGGTATCACCAGCGTGGAAATGGCCGATCACCTCAAAGCCCAAAACATCGCAATACCAATTCTTACTGGCCTCCAGATCGGTAACGGCCAGGCCGATGTGGTCCAATTTTCTGCCTTTGATCATAGTAAAATCCTCCGATTTTGTTAGTTTTTCGGGTTGTAAATGCAGGTAGGTGTTGTAAAGATCGCCATAGGCCACATAGGGTCAGGGCCGAATTTGAAGCGCTCAACCGCACAGAATTCCGGGCCGTTCTTATTGCCGGTCTGGATGACCCAGTGGTAGCCGTTTTTATGACCTACATAA
Source organism: Oscillospiraceae bacterium (assembly GCA_017399325.1). Taxonomy (GTDB): domain Bacteria; phylum Bacillota; class Clostridia; order Oscillospirales; family Oscillospiraceae; genus Faecousia. The sequence continues at coordinate 447 of JAFQDY010000158.1, read as the reverse complement.
ATCGTAATATGGTCAGCAGTGGTCTTGCCGGGCTGATTCATATCGTGGAAAACGATAATAGAGCCGATGGGGATCTCTTCTTCCGGCATAAACTTGATGCCGCCGCCGCGGTTTTCAGCGGTGAAGGCGATATTGCGGGTGTAGCCGTCTGCCAACCACTGCTGGGCTGCCAGATAGAAACTCTGGGCGCTGGGAGTTCTGTCAGGGATCTTCAGGCTGGAGGTGTCGATACCGGCCACATTAGGCAGGTAGTTGAAGTAAACATAGGAAGCAAAGGACGCGCAGACCAAACCGCCACGCTGGAACTTCTTCAAATCAGGAAGACCCTCTTCTGTTGTTTCCAAACCGGTGCTGTTGCCGCCGTAAGTAATGGGAGAGAGCCAGCCCTTGCCTCTCTTTTCCGCAGCCAGAACATATTCCCACATCAGGCCGTCTGCCCGATGCTTT
>JAFQDY010000015.1 GCA_017399325.1 Oscillospiraceae bacterium | reverse complement strand
TTCTTACCAACAATGGCAGTGTAGCGCTCGTCGTTGGGGTTTACACAAACGCCGGTATCGCCCAACATTGTTTCAGGGCGAGTTGTTGCAACAACAACACTTCCGGAACCATCAGCCAAAGGATAACGAATATGCCACAGGTGTCCGGGCTTATCCACATATTCCACTTCAGCATCGGACAGGGCCGTTACACAGTGGGGACACCAGTTGATAATGCGGCTGCCCTTGTAAATCAGACCTTTTTCGTAAAGAGAGACAAACACTTCACGCACCGCATTGGAGCAGCCTTCGTCCATTGTAAAACGCGCACGATCCCAATCACAGGATGCGCCCAATTTCTTCTGCTGTTCCACAATGCGGTTGCCGTATTTGTGCTTCCAGTCCCAAACCTTCTCCAGGAACTTCTCCCGGCCCAGGTCATAGCGGGTCAAGCCCTCCTTGCGCAGTTCTTCTTCCACCTTGATCTGGGTAGCAATGCCTGCGTGGTCTACACCGGGGACCCACAGGGCGTTATAACCCTGCATACGCTTAAAGCGGATCAAGGTATCCTGCAATGTAGCATCCATAGCGTGACCCATATGCAACTGTCCGGTTACATTGGGAGGCGGCATTACAATGGTAAACGGCTTTGCGTCTTTGCCCTTATTGGGCTTAAAATGGCCATTTTCCTCCCACATTTTATAAATTTCGTTTTCAACTTGCTGGGGTTCATAAACCTTGGGTAATTCTCTTTTCATTTTACCTCCTAAATAAAAAAGTCCTGAGCCTAAGGCTCAGGACGAAAAATACATTCCGCGGTACCACCTGAATTTCCGCAAAAAGCGGACACTCTTTTGCTGTAACGGGCAAACCCGGGCTTTCCTACTGCATTTCAGAAAGCATGCTCCGGAACTACATTCTGCGTGGCCTGCATATGCTTGCACCAACCGCATACTCTCTGTGGTCAGGTTACAGGCAGAAACTTTCCTTCAAAGCATCTGTTTATTACCGCCAAAATAACATATTGATGTAAAAAAGTCAAGTAAAATCAACGATTTTGCTAAAATTTATTTGTACAAATCCAACCGTTTCATTTTATCACGGATTTCCAGCAGATCTTCGAATGTTTCAGGCCGTTTTGACAGGTCCCGCAGCAGCGCAGACGGATGGTAAAGCGCCGTGATCCAAACGCCTTTTTCGTTGATCCATGTGCCGTGATCCCGTGTGATCCGATACTCGGGATCAATGATCCTTCTTGCCGCAATACGACCCAGACATACGATAATCTTCGGCTTGATAAGCAAAACCTGCTGACGCAGATAATCAATGCAGGCATCCTGTTCATCATCCTGCGGATCTCTGTTGTGAGGCGGTCTGCACTTTACGATGTTGGCAATGTAGACCTTGCTTCTGTCAAGGTCAATGATCGACAGCATATCATCAAGAAGTTTGCCTGCCGGACCTACGAACGGCTGCCCTTGAATATCCTCCTGTTCACCGGGACCTTCCCCGATAAACATAATATCCGCTTCCCTGTTTCCAACGCCGAATACAACATTTTGGCGACCACTGCAAAGTTTGCACTTTGTACACTGCATGCAGGTTTGTTCCAGTAATTCCCAGTCCATTTATCTGCTCCTTCTGCGGTTTCTGCTATTGCGCAGGCTCTGCATCCTTACTTTTGCCCGACGAATCACGCGCACAAGATAGCGCACAACAATCAAAAGCAGGCCTAATATAACGACTCCGCCAAGAATGTACAGCAAGACGGTAAGAAATCCTCTATTGCCTGCCCGATCTGCGTCGCCGTTGACGGAAGTGAATACATCGACGCTGTTCATCGCATACAGTTCTGCCTGTCCAATGCACAATGTGCCGCACCAGACCTCAACCGATGCCAATCGGTCCCCTTTTTTAACAGGCGCAGTCAGACCCTCGGCATTTACATAGCGGTAAATTAGATTTTCCGCATTCATATTCTCGGGAATCACAGAGGAAATTGCTGTCTTTGTGCCCAGCACCACATCTGAATCGCCGTTGAGAACACTACATTGCTGCACCGTTTGATTTTCGTGGAAGATCTGAACAGGTTTATATCCCGCAAAACCTTGATCAAGCAGTTTTGTCGTTTCTGTATATCCGCCGTATACCCTCGTGGTATAGCCATCTTCTTCATACTGGGACTTAGAACCGATCATAATGCAGATCAGTTCCATAGCATCCACCTGTGCCACCGAAGCAAGAGAGTTGGTCCTGTCGTTGGCGGTGGCAGTACGGCTGCCTGTTACACGGGCATCAAAATAGATTTCCATATCTTCCGTGCAGATAATGAAATTCTTTGATACCAGTTTCCGTTCCTCTGCCTTGTTTGTTGCAGGCATCGTATAGCGGGTCGTTCCGAATATTTCGCGGAATTGTTCATTTTTCAGCGCATTTGCCAGGATCTTTGTCATATCCCGGGCGGTGGTGTACTGATCCTTATCGTGCAGACCGTGAACATTGGTGATATTCGTGTTTGTGCAGCCGAATTCCTTGGCGTACCGATTCATTTCGGCAACAAATGTTGTCTGATTTCCCATTACATGGCTTGCAAGGACCACTGCAGCATCGTTACCTGACGACACCATCATGCAGTACAAAAGATCTCGTACGGTAACCACTTCGTCAACTTCCAGTTCCACTACTGCCGCATCAGCCGGCAGCGTTTTCAGAACATCTTCGCGCACCGTTACCACATCGTCCAGATTGCCCTTTTCGATGGCAACCATCGCAGTAAGGATCTTGATCAAACTGGACGGCGGAACTTGCGTGTCAGCATTAAAGGCATACATCAGCGTATCGGTGTTGGTTTCATACAGAACCATCGCCGTTGCATTATTGATCAGTTTGGCATTGCCCAGCACAGGCAGTTGCGCATCGATAGTACTGCAACCGCTAACTTGGGATGTGCTGCCGATCGCATCTGCGGCAAACACAGGCTGGGCACACAGCGCCAAAAGTAAAATCAGGCAAATCAGGCGGATAATTTTCATATTCTTCCCTCTATTATTGCATACCGTGCTTGAATGACGGTAATTTCTCGTGTATAATGCATTATAACAGTTTTTTTGGCGCTAGTCAATGTAGGAGGTGCTACAAATGAAGAAGGCACAATGGATATTGATCGGCATAACGGGAGCCTTTCTTTGTCTGCTTTTGGGAATATTTGTCGGACGAAATCTTATGAATTCCAATGTATCCGTTGGCAGTTTTGAAAATTCGGATGCTACGATCACAAGCGGTGAGAGCAACACAAGTGATTCTACTGCGCAAACGGAAGAAAAAGACGGTAAGATCAACATCAATACCGCGACTGCGGAGCAACTAACACTGCTTCCCGGAATCGGAGAAACACTTGCCCAGAGAATTGTGGATTACCGCACTGATAACGGTCTGTTTGCCTCTGTTGACGATTTAAAACAAGTTAGCGGAATCGGCGAAAAGAAATTGGAACAAATTAAGTCTTATATTAAAGTTGATTAAACAAAGAATGGATGTTTTAGTATGAAATTTATATCGTGGAATGTGAATGGGATCCGCGCCTGTTTACAAAAGGGTTTTACGGATTTCTTCCTTTGTGAGGATGCGGATTTCTTCTGCTTGCAGGAAACAAAACTGCAGGCAGGTCAGATTGAACTGGACCTGCCCGGTTATCAACAATATTGGAATTACGCCCAGAAAAAGGGTTATTCCGGCACGGCAATTTTTGCCCGCACCGAACCCATTTCTGTTGTCTTGGGCATCGGCGTTGCGGAACTAGACGACGAGGGTCGGGTGATCACTCTGGAATATCCCGACTTTTATCTCGTTACCTGCTATACACCCAACGCCCAAAGAGAACTGGCCCGAATCGGTCACAGAATGAAATGGGAAAAGGCTTTTGCCGAATATGTAACTGCCCTTGACGAAAAGAAATCCGTGATCATTTGCGGCGATCTGAATGTGGCTCACAAGGAGATCGATTTGAAGAATCCGTCCACCAACCGAGGAAACGCAGGTTTTTCCGATGAAGAACGGGCCTGCTTTTCCAGCCTGCTGGAATCCGGTTTCACTGATACCTTCCGCTATCTGCATCCGGATGAAACCGGCGCATACACATGGTGGAGTTATATGTTCAACGCCAGGCAGAACAATGCCGGCTGGCGAATTGATTACTTCCTTGTTTCAAACCGGATCGCTGAGAAAATTCGTCAAGCCCCCATTTTCAAAGATATTATGGGCTCTGATCACTGCCCTGTTGGTCTGGAACTGGATCTATGACAATCGCAGGATTTCCGCCACAGTTCATAAAATAGGCATTTTCCAGTTGCTCTATAGATGGAAACGGCTTTCCGGATGCAACCGGTATTTTTTCTTTTTCTTCTGTCTTAGTCTTGTTCTGACCTTGTTTTATCAGATGAAAAACGGGACATTCACCCTTAAATGCTTTTACCGGCACTCTTGATGTTAGGCCAAACACATCATCCCTCGGCACACAGATCCCTAGATCTACTTCGTCTTCTCCATCACAAACCTTTATCCGGTGGATACCTTCTTCTGTGATTTTACAAGTGCAGCAAATCCGGTAGAATAGCCCCTCCCGGGTCATTTCCGCAGAACCTACAATGGAATCGTTATGAAATATTTGATACAAAACACATACCCCCTTACAGCATAAATATGCCGTAAGGGGGCGCTTCATTACCGAAGTTCATTCAGTCCGAAACTAACAGCGATCGCATCATCCACCAATGCCATTTGCTGATCACCAAGGTGTCCCATATGTTCTTTCAGACGCCTTTTATCAATGGTGCGGATCTGCTCCAACAAAATGACCGAATCTTTGCTTAGTCCCACACTTCCGCCGGCAATATTGATATGGGTCGGAAGTCTTGCCTTACCCGTTTGACTGGTGATGGCCGCAGCAATGACTGTTGGTGAATGGCGATTGCCCGTATCGTTCTGTACGATCAAAACCGGACGGGTTCCGCCCTGCTCGCTGCCAACAACCGGTGACAGATCCGCATAGAATATATCACCGCGCCTGACTATGCTATCCATGTGCTTCACACTCCGTGGAATCATTGCCGACGCTACCGGAAAATCCATTATGTAACGCGGCTGATACTATTCTCCCACGCACAACGGAAAAATATACGGTAGCGTATGCAAATTATCCTATGCACATTTCAGGCTAAAAGTTACAGATAAACAAAGTCCTCGACGGCGATCGTCAGCACTCGACGGCCTTGCCAAAAAATTTCTCCCGACGCAGGCACGCCGTTTTTGACGGTGATGTTCAATCGGAGCGCATCGTCTTGATAACTGTCGTCAATGGAAACCTCAAACCCATCATCTGTATCCACAGAATCTCTGATATACCCACTGCGCAATGTCTTGATCAGCAACCACGGTGCTGTTACCGGCGTTACCTGTCCATCCGCCAGAGTTTGGAATGCAAGCACTTTGTCATCAAAGGTGATCGCACCGCCCTCTCTGTCAACTTTACCGGTGATTCCCGCTATGGTGTCGGGCGATGTGACTGTAAACTGCAGCGAGCCCTCCCTGTCCGCTTTGCAATCCATTTCGAATACATATATCTTTTCACCATAATCTGCTGTAACCGTACCATGAAAACTACAGCCACTGCTCTCTAAGAGTTGCCGCCGCAGATTCATTCCATTTTTTAAGGAATCCGACCGACTCCCACAACCGCAGAGTAAACATAAAATGCATATAACTGCCGCCAGTTTCACCCGCATAGGGCTCCCACCTTATTTGAGAAGTCGCGGAAGAACCTGCACCATATCCGTTGGAAGCATACTGTACTGACCGATCTCTTCTGCGCAAATATCACCGGCGGCGCCGTGAAGCCAGGCACCACAAGCCGCAGCCTCCAACGGAGAAATTTTCTGGCCTAAAAGCGCCGTGATCATACCCGCCAGCACATCGCCGCTTCCTCCTACAGCCATTCCGGGGTTGCCAGTGGAATTCAAATAGCAGTCATTGCCATCGGTGATCACTGTGTTGTGGCCCTTAAGCAATACGATTGTATTGGTTTGCGCTGCAAATTCCATTGCCGCTTCTTTGCGCCCCAATTCCAAACGTCCGCCTACACGCATAAACTCCCCTTCGTGGGGTGTTAATATAGTTTGGCCTGTCCTACCACGCAGTATATCTATATGCCCGGCCAGCAGATTTATGCCATCAGCATCCAAAACGACCGGGCCGGAAAAGACATTCAGAACTTCCCGAACGATCGCAAACGTTCCGTCACTGCAGCCCATTCCCGGTCCCATCAAAACAGCATCCATGCCGGGCAGACGCTTCAATATTTCAACAAGCGCATCTTCTGACAGCATACCGCTGCGATCTGGAAGGGGAAAAATCACCGGTTCTGTCAACTTGCTTGCTTCAATTTCATAAATGCATTCCGGCACGCCCAAATACACAAGGCCTGCGCCCGAGCGCAACGCGCCCATACAGGCAAGGGCCGCCGCGCCAGTGTATCCACGACTTCCGCAAAGTAAAAGAATCTTTCCAAAATCACCTTTATGGGAATTGACATTTCTATCCGGTAGCATATTCAATACATCATTATGGTTCAACTCTAAACACAGCATATCGATCACCTGAAAATGTTGTTTTTGTTTTATCGTATCACGAGCAGGAATTTTCGTCAAGAATTTGAAATATTGCTTGCTTTTTCTAAATTAATGTGCTATTATCCACTTAATATGCAAAGGTTTTGATTGGGCCGTCGTATGTTGAGTCCACGCACAAAGAGAGAGTGGGTTGGTGTGAACCACTTTGCGTGCAGCATAGGGCTTTCTCCCATGAACTGCTGCCTGAAGATTCAGTAGGGTTTGCCGGGTGATTCCGTTAACGGTCAACAGTGTGATAGCACTGATAAGCGCGCCAAATGGCGAATTGCGGGTGGTACCGCGGAGGAGTGTCCTTCGTCCCCATATGGGATGATGGACTATTTTTTATGTCTAAATTACCTTGCACAAGGAGGAAAATCTATGAAAGAACAGTTAGAACAACTAAAGGCGCAGGCTCTTGCCGCTTTGGAGGATGCAACCAACGCTGCTGCTTTGGAAGAAGTGCGTTTGCGCTACTTAAGTAAGAAAGGCGAAGTTACCGGCGTGCTGAAAATGATGGGCAAGTTATCCGCTGAGGAACGCCCCGTCATCGGACAACTGGCAAATGCCGTTCGCGCTGAGATCGAGCAGCGCCTTGAAGAAAAGATGGCCGAAATGCAGTCTGCCGCGCTGGAAGAAAAACTGGCCAGCGAAGCATTGGATGTTACTATCCCCGGTCAAGCCGTTACTATGGGCCATGAGCATCCTATGAACCAGGTTCTGCAGGAGATAAAGGATATTTTTGTAGGTCTTGGTTACCAGATAGTTGACGGACCTGAAATCGAACTGGCTGACTACAACTTCACCCGTCTGAATATCGAGGAAGGCCACCCCTCCCGGGACCGTTCCGACACATTCTACTTTAACGACGAAGACTCCGTTCTGCTTCGTACTCAGACAAGTCCTATGCAGATCCGTGTTATGGAGAATGCCAAGCCCCCTATTTGCATCCTTGCCCCCGGCCGTGTGTACCGGAAAGACGAAGCCGATGCCACCCATTCCCCCATGTTCCATCAAATCGAGGGCTTGGTCGTTGACGAGAACATCACGATGGGCGACCTGAAGGGCGCGCTTGTGACCCTTATGAAGCGGATTTACGGTCAGGATGCGGAAATGCGTTTCCGTCCCCACCACTTCCCTTTCACTGAGCCCAGTTGTGAAATGGATATGCAATGCCACAAGTGCCACGGCACCGGCGAAGTGAACGGTCAGGTTTGCTCTACCTGCCACGGTGAGGGCTGGATTGAACTGCTGGGTGCAGGTATGGTCCACCCC
>JAFQDY010000157.1 GCA_017399325.1 Oscillospiraceae bacterium | reverse complement strand
CCGGAGGGCTGACGGAGCGCGCCGCCTGCGTTCTTGCCGATGTAACCCAGGCCTTCGATCAGACCCAGAGAAACGGTGGACTTACCTTCACCGAAGGGGGTGGGAGTAACAGCGGTAACTTCAATGAACTTGCCGTCGGGCTTATCCTTCAGGCGGTTCATAACTTTGATAAAGTCGATCTTGGGGGTCTTGCCGTAGGGAATGATCTCTTCTTCCAGAAGGCCCAACTTCTGACGGAAGAAGTCTACGGAGGGCAGAGTCTTTTCTGCCTCTTCTGCGATCTGCCAGTCAGCAAACTTGGTGGGGTCGAGCTTTACAAAGCCTTTTTCGTCCACGTATTTGCCGTTTTCGTCATATACGATTGCCATTTTTGTTTTCCTCCTTGAATTGCGCGTAAGCGCTAAATATTAACGGAAAGATTATACAATTTCCTCTTTACAAAATAAATAAGTTTATGATATTTTATTTATAGGCATAAACTATAGATTGGAGGGAATTATGAACTATAACTATTTGCGATATTTTTCCGTCTTGGCGCAACTGGAACACTATACTTTGGCGGCTGCGCGGCTGGAAATTTCCCAGCCTTCCTTAAGCAGCGCGATCCGCAGCCTTGAGGACGAATTGGGCGTCAAACTGTTTGAGAAGGCAGGCCGGAACATTCGGCTGACCGAGGAGGGCCGCTACTTCCAAAAGAAAGTGGATGCGGCGATGGAAGAACTGTCTACAGCCACCCAGATGCTGCTGGCAAGCCGTGAAAATGCCCCGATTGTATTCCGGCTGGGATTTGTTTCCGGCTCGTTAAACGGTGCAGTGGCCCGACAGATGGCATCCTGCATCCGGGATAATGACCGATTCCGCTTTCATATCACAGAGGGTTCAGCCAAGGACTTGATGGATTTGCTCCATCAGGAAAAATTGGATATGGCCATTGTGGATGTAACTTCCCGGGATCGCAGTTTGCACTTCCGCAAATTGCGCCAGCGGAATTTCTATGTGGCAGTACCCACAGACCACCCCCTTGCGGAGAAGTCAAGTGTGAGCGTTTCGGATTTGACAGACTTCCCCCAAATTGGATTCAGCCACAGTATGGACAAGAGTTTCGAGGACTGGGCAAGCCACCCGGATGTAAAGCAGAATTTCATCTGCCAGGTCAATACGGTCAGCGGCGCGCTGAGTTTGGTATCTGCCGGATTGGGCGTTACCACCATACCCGGTGAGTGCATTGTGCCAATGGAGGGGATTTCCTTTATTCCGTTGGAAAACCGCCATCAGGCCCTTTATTCCTGTATCGTCTATGACCGCTGGCTGACACCGCAAATATGGGATTTTGTGGAACGGGTTATAAAAGCAGTCAGAGCATAACATATTTTAAAAAGGAGAGTTTTTATGGAATACGAAGTTTTGGTTGAGGAAATGAACCCCTGCGGCGGCGCAGCCCACAGTATCAAAAGTTTTGTGGATGTGGAAACCGACGACCCGGAAGGTTATGTCCGCGGCATTGCCCGGTTTCCTGTTATGGAGGTAGCAAAAAACGCCGATGGCGACCTTGTGATCACCACCGGCGACGGAAAGGGCTATATGATCCGTTACACCTTTACAGCGTAAAATGGCGGCATATTCAACCAACTATCAGGCTGATTTTTCGGCGAAATTACCATATGAAATTTTGATTTTACCGTGCTATAATGAACAAAAAGGGATAGGCGGTGAAGAAAAATGCAATGTGGAGATATGGTAGTTTACGGCATCCACGGGGTTTGCCGGATTATTGACACAGAAAGCCGAACAGTCGATAAAAGACAAGTAGAATACTTTGTACTGCAGCCTTGCGACCAACTGGACGCGCGGTTTTATATCCCGACCCAAAACCCTGCGGCACTGGCCAAATTGCGAAAGATCTTATCCAGAGAAGAAGTGGACGCGCTGTTGGATTCTAAGGAAGTGAAAGACGGCCTATGGATAGCAGACGAGGCGGCCCGGAAAGAAAAATATCGGAAAATACTGGCCAATGCGGATTGCGCGGAACTGATCGGTATGATTCGCTTGCTCTATTTTCAAAAGCAGCAGCAACTTGCGGCGGGACGGAAATTTCACCAATGCGATGAGAGTTTTATGAAGGACGCAGAGCGCCTGATTCGCTCGGAACTTTCCTGCGTTTTGGGAATTCCGCAGGCGGAAGTAGGACAGTACATTTACAATAAACTGGAAGCATAAAAAATATGTTGCGTTTGCCGAACTGTGAACATTCCACGGTTCGGCAAATCTTCTCTTGACCTGTATGCGTTTTTCCGTTATAATCACCATTGGTTGCAGGATTGCGCAGCATTCCCGGATGTGGCTCAGTTTGGGGAACGAGGCAACCGCCGCCTGAGGCGGAGTCAAGGGAGCCGAGTGAGTGGCCGCGGTCTGTGTGCAACGCAGCCGCTTTGTCGGCAAGGCGCACACAGGGCACCGCAACAGGAAGAGCGCTTGCTTTCCCGATAATCAATCAGTTTAATAGCCGGATGTGGCTCAGTTTGGTAGAGCGCTTGCTTTGGGAGCAAGATGCCGCAGGTTCGAATCCTGTCATCCGGACCAAAAGTTCGAAATCCACTTTTGTGGGTTTCGGACTTTTCTTTTTTGCGGCAGGATTCGAACCCATAGCAGTGGAACTGTCCGGTGGACAGTTGCTGCTACCAGTTCGCAAACTGGTGGCTACCTTGATTTTTGCCTTTGGCAAAAATGCAAGTCGAATCCTGTCATCCGGACCACACAAAAAAGCAGAGATAGCAAAAGCCATCTCTGCTTTTTCTGCTGTTAAATATACGGATAGATCAACCGCATACTCTTTTTATCCAGTTTCGTATAGTCTGCGATCTCGTATCGGTTGTCGTTCATATCCCGGAACAAGACCCGGTTGCCCTCCAGCCGCTTGATATTGTAGTGGAGGTTTCCCATATCGAACTGAATGCGGCCCTTATCGGTTTCGGCATCAAATGTGAACAGGCCGAATTTTTCGTGCAGGGAATAGACCTTGGTGATCTTCGGCAGGAAATAGAACCCCTCCAGCGCAGTTTCCACAACCGCCCGGGATTCAGGGGTCAGGGTGTTTAAGTCCCGGATAATGGCGACCTCTTTTTGATCTTCGTCCAGCAATGTTATGTACTTGTTTTTGTCGTTGAAAGGAAATAGCCGCTTTGGCGTCAGATTTTCATAGGTTTGCCCCTGATACACCATATTCACAACGCACAGGTCTGCCGATGTGAATTGGACATCTGTACCCGCTACATATGTTTTTGCCATGGTTATCACCTCACACAAAGTTTGCTTCCCGCTTGGTTTCCCGCAATTTGTCGGAAAGGGATTGGATCTCCACCAACTTGTAATACTTACCCTTCTTCTCCATCAGTTCCTGGGGAGAACCGCATTCGATCACCTCGCCGTTGTCGATGACGATGATCTTGTTGGCCATACTTAAGGTGGACAGACGGTGGGCAATCATAATGGTGGTTCTGCCGCTGATCAGATTCTCGATGGCTTTTTGAATGTGGTGTTCGGTTTCCGAGTCTACCGACGCGGTGGCTTCGTCAAACACCAGAATGGAGGGGTTCTTCAGCACCGCCCGTGCAATGGAAAGCCGCTGCTTTTCACCACCGGACAGGCCCACGCCCCGTTCGCCCAAAATGGAATCGTAGCCGTCGGGCTGCCGAATGATAAAATCGTGGGCATTGGCCACCTCGGCAGCGCCGATGACCTGCTCCACATCGGCCTTTTCCAAGCCGAAAGCAATGTTGTTGAAGATGGTGTCGTGGAACATCATAGGCTCTTGTTGCACATAGCCGATCTGGGAACGGAACCAGGTCATATCCAGCGACTGGATATCCTGTCCGTCAAGGAGGATCTGACCATCGTAGGCATCGTAGTACCGCAAAAACAGGTTCACCAAAGTAGACTTGCCGCTGCCGGTTGTACCCACAATGCCCACCACATCGCCGGCTTCAATGGTAATGTTGATGTTCTTAAGGATCTTTTTCGCCTTATCAAAGGAAAAGTTGACATTTTTGAACTCGATCTTGCCCTTGGTAGGCTCTGCGGGAATATTGCCCTCGCCGAAATTCTTCTCCGGTTCGGCATCAATGATGTCAAAGAGCCGTTCTGCGGCGGCTACGGCATTTTGATAGGAGTCGCTCAAGTTGGCAAAGAAGTTGACCGGTCCGTAGAACATAGACGTGGAGGAAAT
>JAFQDY010000156.1 GCA_017399325.1 Oscillospiraceae bacterium | reverse complement strand
CCTCTGGACGGCATTTTCCCGCTGCCTGCCCACGATGGCAACTGGTGGGTACACGGCTTTGACTTCGATAAGGACGGCGTTATGTGGTTGGCAGTTGCCGGCAGCAGCCTCCACAACGAGACCGAGTACACCTTCCCCAGCCGTACATATTTGGTCCGCTGGGATCCGGATAACGGCGAATCGCCTTATGTCTGCGGCTTGTTCGGTAAGCCCGAGCGCGTACAGGCCTATGTCACCGAGATGGAATATGATCCTCTGAATGACCGTCTGTACTGGACAGATGAAGTGTCCACTGCACCGCTGACCACCGTCAGACCCTCTGCCGGCGGTGTCAACCTGGCGGAATTCCGTAAGGTTTACCGGGAGCGTGGTCCTGTCAGCGAAGATCCCCGTATTTACGAGAGAAAGATGACCCCCGAGGAGATCGAGGCTGCACGGCTGAAGGTTGAGCGTCGGGTAGCAGAAGAAAATACCGTCAACAACCCCTTCCAGGCATTCCATCCCTCCAAAGTGGACGCGATCCGCATCTGGAGAAGCCTGCCCCGTCTGGAGGTTGAGGATTCCAAGGTCATCGGTATGGCTTTCGACAAGAAAGACAAGGGTACCAACTACAAACTCCATGTGGTCTCCGGCAGAAGCGGCGATTTCGACACCGCCCAGTTCGTCCTGCAGATCGTGGACAAGCAGGTGGTCTCGCTGCAGCGTATGAACGAGATCGACGACAAGTACCGCAAGTGGCTGAAAGAAAATATTCTGCCCCAGCCCTTCACCTTTGATGAGTCCATCAAACTGCCCGAGATGACCGGCCGCCGCTATCGCGCGGTAGCCTCCTGTGTGGTTGACTGGAAAGACGGCAAGAAGTTCGTGGGTACTTTGGATGCTCTGTGTGCCATCGTATCTGCTGACGGCACTGTCTTCAATCTGGGCAACGCTGCCGCTTACGGCCCCATCCGCTCCATGGTCACCAACAAAGACAAGACCCACCTGTGGGGTGTTGCCGGTGACGATGAGGATCTGGGCTATGTATTTGAGTACGACGAGGTAAACGGCCTGCGTCAGATCGGCATTATCAACTATAATATTCACGGCTATTTCGATGGCCCCACTGTCGCAAATGTTCTGTCCAGCATCGCTCTGTCCCCGGACGAAAAGTATTTGGCCATCGGCTCGGCAGACAGAATCGCAGAAGTTCACGTAATGGATATCAGCAATGGATACTAATTGAAATTATGAAATTGTGAGGGAAAGAAAATGTTTGAAATCAACGAATTTGACTACGTTAACCGAGGCAGATATGTATTCGAGCGTTTCTCCGAAGAATCCAGACGTTTAATCAATCAAACCAGCGTTCGTTCCAGAATGGCACCGCTCCCCGAGGGCGACAAATCCAACGCCTGCTGGGACGGCATCGTTGCTCCCGACGGCAAGTTCTATTTCCCCCTGTCTTCCGAATCCGGTTTGTGCGCAGCCACCAAACTGGGTTGGTTCGACTATGACAACGACAGAGTGGTCGTGGTTTGCGACGCGGAAGAGGCACTGCTTTCCAACGACCGGAAACTGCCCCACTCCAAGTTCCACACTTCCTTAAATGCAATTCCCCGCAACGCCCTGTATCCGGAAGAACCCTATGATCCTATGGATTACCTGATCGTAGGTCTGACCCACTCCACCGACCGTGCAAAGCACCATAAGGAGTGGATGCCCTTCGGCCACCACAACCATGTTTGGGAAGGCTTCCCCGGCGGTCAGATCATTGTTTACGATCCCAAGAGCGGCCACTGCTTCTCTTTGGGCACCCCTGTTCCTCAGGAAACCATCTATGGTGCAAAGTACGACCCCAAGCATAACCGTCTGTATATGATCGGCTTTATGCGGGGCCATGTGTACTGCTATGACTTCAAAGAACGCCGTGTCATCAAAGACCTGGGCAAGGCTGCGGAGATCTTCTGCTACCGCCTTGTTTTGGGCGCTGACGGCCACATTTACGGCTGTTCCAAGTCCGGCCAACTCTTTAAGGTCAACACCGACACCGTAGAACTGGAAAACCTGGATTGGCACGTGCCTGACTTTAAGGATAACTATGTCAGTTATACCTTCTACCGCTATATGGTGCAGGGCCGTAATCATCCCTCCGGCAAGTACCTGTACTTTGCCATCTCCAACATTCCCTGGATGTATAAGTTGGAGTTTGCCACCGGCAAGACTTCCTGCATCGGCCGCGCTGTGCCGCTGGACGGCATTTATGAACTGCCTGCCAAGAACGCGGACTTTGGTGTGCACGCCTTTGACTTCGATAAAGAGGGCGTTATGTGGCTGGCAGTGAAAGGTGGCGGCGGTATGGGCAACCATCCCTTCTGGTTCGCACATCTGCCTTATCTGGTTCGTTGGGATCCGGATAACGGTGAAGCGCCCTTCGTCTGCGGTCTGTTCGGCAGACCCGAGCGCCTGCAGCACTACATCACCGAGATGGAATATGACCATGTGAATGACCGCCTGTACTGGGTCGACCAGGTGGCAGGCACCAATATGCGTCCTTCCGCCGGTGCACTGGAATTGAGCCAGTTCCGGAAAGTTTACCGGGAGCGGGGCCCTGTCAGCGAAGACGAGTACACGACTCCTGTTTACCTGACAGAAGAAGAACTGCAGGCTCGGGAAGAAGCAAAGAAAAAGCCCGCCGGCGGTGAAGAAAATGCAAGACTGAGCCCCTTCCACGCATTCCATCCTTCCAAGGTGGAGGCCATCCGTATCTGGAGAAGCCTGCCCCGTCTGGAAGTGGAAGACTCCAAGGTCATCGGTATGGCCTTTGACAAGAAGACCAAGGATACCCGTTATAAACTGCACGTTGTTACCGGCAGAAGCGGTGAATTTGATACCGCGGCATTCGTTCTGCAGATCGTGGACAAGGAAGTTGTTTCTGTCCAGCGTATGGGCGAGATCGATGACAAGTACCGCAAGTGGCTGAAAGAAAATATTCTGCCCCAGCCCTTCGAATTTGACGAAAATATCAAACTGCCCGAGGTTACCGGCCGCCGTTATCGCGCCAAGGCCTCCTGCGTGGTGGATTGGAAAGACGGCAAGAAGATGGTGGGCACATTGGACGCGATCCTCTCTATCGTATCTCCCGACGGAAGCGTTTACAGTTTGGGTAACGCATCCGCTTACGGCCCCATCCGCGGTATGGTCACCAATAAGGACAAGACCCACCTGTGGGGCATTGCCGGCGACGATGAAGATCTGGGTTATGTGTTCCAGTACGATGAGGTAAACGGCCTGCGTCAGATGGGTATCATCAACTACAATATCCCCGGCTACTTCGACGGTCCTACTGTGGCAAATGTCCTGTCCGGCATCTGCCTGTCTCCCGATGAGAAGTATCTGGCCATCGGCTCTGCTGACCGAATCGCTGAAGTGCATGTAATGGATATCCAGTAATTTACGATTGATTTGAGGAAAAGATAATGTTTGAAATTAATGAATTTGACTATGTAAATCGTGGTAGATATGTGTTTGAACCCATGTCCACCGAGGCAAGACGCCTGATCAATCAGACCAGCGTCCGTGCAAGAATGGCACCCATGGAGCAGGCTGACAAAGAGAATGCTTGCTGGGATGGCATCGTAGCGCCTGACGGCAAGTTCTACTTCCCGCTGTCTTCCGAGTCCGGCTTGTGTGCACACACCATGCTGGGTTGGTTTGACTATGACAACGACAAGGTAGAAGTGGTTTTTGACGGCGCAAAGGTGCTTTTGCCCAACGATCGCAAACTGCCCCACTCTAAATTCCACACATCCTTAAACGCGATTCCCCGCAGTGCTCTGTATCCAGAGTGCCCCTATGATCCCAAGGACTATCTGATCGTGGGTCTGACCCACTCCACCGACCGTGCGCCCCAGCACAAAGAGTGGATGCCCTTCGGCCACCACAACCACGTGTGGGAAGGCTTCCCCGGCGGTCAACTTTTGGTATACGATCCCAAGACCGGCCACGGCTTCTCTCTGGGCACCCCCGTTCCCCAGGAGACCATCTATGGCGCAAAGTACGATCCCAAGCATAACCGTCTGTATATGATCGGCTTTATGCGCGGCCATGTTTACTGCTATGACTTTAACGAGCGCCGGGTCATCAAGGACTTGGGCAAGGCTGCCGAGATCTTTACCTACCGCTTGGTTTTGGGCGCAGACGGCCACATCTACGGTTGTACCAAGTCCGGCCAACTTTTCAAGATCAACACCGACACCGTGGAACTGGAAAACCTGGATTGGCATGTGCCTGATTTCAAGCACAACCGCGTCAGTTATACCTGGTACCGCTACATGGTGCAGGGCCGTAACCATCCCTCCGGCAAGTACCTGATCTTTGCCATCTCCTCCATTCCCTGGATGTACAAGTTGGAGTTTGCAACCGGTAAGGTCACCTGCATTGGCCGCTGCGTACCTCTGGATGGTCTGTACGAACTGCCGGAAGACGGTGAATTCAGCGTCCACGGCTTCGACATCGACAAGGACGGTGTTATGTGGCTGGTGGTTATGGGTGGCGGCACCAATAACTCTCCGTATTATTATGCCCACGGTTCCTATCTGGTCCGTTGGGATCCGGATAACGGCGAAGCACCCTTCTGCTGTGGTCTGCTTGGCAGACCCGAGCGTTTGCAGCACTATGTCACAGAAATCGAATATGACCATGTCAATGACCGTCTGTACTGGTGTGATCAGGTGGCAGGCACCAATATGCGTCCGTCTGCCGGCGGTCTGGAACTGAAGGAATTCCGGAAAGTTTACCGTGAGCGCGGACCTGTCAGCGATGATGCGCTGATCATGGGTCGGAAACTGTCCGATGAGGAGATTCGGCAGCGGGAAGAGGCACGGAAGCAGCCCCAGGGCGGCGAAGAAAATGCAAGACTTAGCCCCTTCCACGCATTCCATCCTTCCAAGGTGGAAGCAATCCGTATCTGGAGAAGCGTTCCCCGTCTGGAAGTGGAAGATTCCAAGGTCATCGGTATGGCCTTCGAGAAGAAGACCAAGGACACCCGCTATAAGCTCCACGCAGTTTGCGGCAGAAGCGGTGAGTTCGACACTGCGGCATTTGTCCTGGAGATGGTTGACGGCGTGGTAACATCCGTTAAGCGGATGGACGAGATCGACGACAAGTATCGCAAGTGGCTGCGCGCCAACATTCTGCCCCAGCCTGTCAACTTTGATGAAAACATCAAGCTGCCTGAGGTCACCGGTCGCCGCTATCGCGCCAAGGCCTCCTGCGTGGTGGATTGGAAAGACGGAAAGAAGTTCGTCGGCACGCTCGATGCGCTGCTCTCCATCGTATCCCCCGATGGCAGCGTCTACTGCTTGGGTAACGCCTCCGCTTACGGCCCCATCCGCTCTATGGTCACCAATAAGGACAAAACCCACCTGTGGGGTGTTGCCGGTGACGACGAGGACTTGGGCTATGTGTTCGAGTACGACGAGGTAAACGGCCTGCGCCAGATGGGCATCATCAACTACAATATTCCCGACTATTTTGACGGTCCTACCGTTGCAAATGTCCTGTCCAGCATCTGCTTGTCTCCCGACGAAAAGTACTTGGCCATCGGCTCTAAGGATAGAATCGCTGAAGTTCATGTGATGGACATCGGCAAATAAAAGAGGGTTTTTATGTTTGAGATCAATGAGTTTGACTATGTGAACCGCGGCAGATATGTGTTCGAACTGTTCTCCGACGATTACAAGCGACTGATCAACCAGACCAGCGTTCGTGCAAGAATGGCACCGCTGGATGGCGGTGACGAGACCAATGCCTGCTGGGATGGCATTGTTGCGCCGGACGGTATGTTTTATTTCCCCATCTCTTCCGAGACCGGTGTGGGCATCGGCACAAAACTGGCAAGATTCGACTACGATCAGGACAAGGTGGAAGTGGTCTGCAGCAGCGACGATGCATTTTTGCCCAGCCCCCGCAAACTGCCCCACACCAAATTCCACACATCCCTGAATGTGATCCCCAGACACGCATTGTACCCGGAAGTACCCAACGATCCTATGGACTACCTGATCGTTGGCGCCACCCACTTCTCCGATAAGGCAAAGGGTCACCCCGAATGGCTGCCCATCGGCCACCACAACCATGTGTGGGAAGGCTTCCCCGGCGCGCAGATCATGGTGTTTGATCCCAAAAACGGCCATTGCTTCTCCTTGGGCACTCCCGTTCCTCAGGAGTCCATCTACGGCGCTACCTATGACCCCAAGTATAACCGCCTTTATATGATCGGCTTCCTGCGTGGACATGTGTATTGCTACGATTTTAACGAACGCCGTATGATCAAGGACTTGGGTAAGGCCGCGGAAATGTTCTGCTACCGCTTGGTTTTGGGCGCAGATGGCAACATCTACGGCTGCTCCAAATCCGGCCAACTGTTCAAGGTCAACACCGAAACCGTAGAGCTGGAAAACTTGGATTGGCATGTGCCCGATTTTAAGGACAACATCACCAGTTACACCCACTACCGCTATATGGTGCAGGGTCGTAACCATCCCTCCGGCAAGTACCTGATCTTTGCCATCTCCTCCATTCCCTGGATGTACAAGCTGGAGTTTGCCACCGGAAAGGTCACCTGCATCGGCCGCTGCGTACCGTTGGACGGCCTGTATGAGCCTCATGTGAAGGATGCCGACTTCGGCGTCCGCGGCTTTGATATCGATAAGGACGGCGTTATGTGGCTGGGCGTCACCGGCCCCGGCGGCAGTCCCACCCACTACTTCTCTCCTTGTACCTATCTGGTTCGTTGGGATCCGGATAACGGCGAAGCGCCCTACTGCTGCGGCCTACTGGGTAAACCCGAGCGTCTGCAGAACTGGGTCACAGAGGTAGCCTATGATCCTAAAAATGACCGCCTGTTCTGGTCTGACCAGTGCTCCGGCACAAAAGATCGTCCCTCTGCCGGTGGTTTGGAATTAAGCCAGTTCCGCAAGGTTTACCGGGAACCCGGCCCCATCAGCGAGGATGCGCTGCATATGGGCCGAAAGTGGTCGGAAACGGAGCTGAAGAGAAGGGAAGAGACCCGGAAGAAGACCCTTGCTGCCGGTGAGGAAAACTCCCCCAACAACCCCTTCCAAGCCTTCTCTCCCTTGAAGGTCGAGCCTGTCCGCATCTGGAGAAAGCTGCCCCGTCTGGAGGTTGCCGACTCTAAGGTTATCGGTATGGCCTTTGAGCCTACAAAGGATTCCCGCTATAAGCTGCATGTTGTATCCGGCGCTTCCGGCTGCTTCGATACCGCAGCCTTCGTTCTGCAGATCGTTGACAAGGAAGTTGTTTCCATCCAGCGTATGAGCGAAATTGACGATAAGTACAGATCCTGGCTTCGCGCCAATATTCTGCCCCAGCCGGTTGAGTTCGATGAGAACATCAAACTGCCCGAGATGACCGGCCGCCGTTATCGGGCCAAGGCTTCCTGCGTTGTTGACTGGAAAGACGGCAAGAAGTTTGTGGGCACTTTGGACGCGCTGCTGGCCATCGTTTCTCCCGACGGCAGTGTTTACAGTTTGGGCAATGCCGCCGCTTACGGTCCGATCCGCTGTATGGTCACCAACAAGGACAAGACCCACCTGTGGGGCGTTGCCGGCGATGACGAGGACCTGGGCTATGTGTTCGAGTATGATGAAGTGAACGGCCTGCGCCAGCTGGGTGTGATGATCTACAACGTCCGTGGCATTTTTGACGGCCCCACCACCTCCCATGTGCTGAGCAGCATCACGCTGTCTCCCGACGAAAAGTATCTGGCCATCGGCTCTAAGGATAGAATCGCGGAAGTCCATGTGATCAATATTCAATAAACACAGGAGATAATTTATGTTTGAAATCAATGAGTTTGACTATGTAAATCGGGGTAGATATGCATTTGAGCGCTTTTCCGATGACTTCAGACGCTTGATCAATCAGACCAGTGTCCGCACCAGAATGGCGCCCCTGCCTGCAGGCGAAAATTCCAACGCCTGCTGGGACGGCATCGTTGCGCCCGACGGCAAGTTCTACTTCGCATTGTCTTCCGAGTCCGGCCTGTGCGCAGATACCAAACTGGCATGGTTCGACTACGACAACGACAAGGTGGTCGTTTGTATGGATGCAGCGGATGTTCTGCTGTCCAACGACCGGAAACTGCCCCATTCCAAATTCCACACCTCTTTGTGCGCGATCCCCCGCAATGCGGTTTACCCGGAATGCCCCTATGATCCCATGGATTATCTGATCGTAGGCCTGACCCATTCCACAGACCGGGCAAAGCACCATCCCGAATGGATGCCCATCGGCCATTTTAACCATGTGTGGGAAGGTTTCCCCGGTTCGCAGATCGTTGTTTACGATCCGAAAAACGGCCACGCCTTCTCTATGGGTACGCCCATTCCCCAGGAGACCATCTACGGCGCAGAGTATGACCCCAAGCATAACCGCCTGTATATGATCGGTTACTTCCGCGGCCATATTTACTGCTATGACTTTAACGAGCGCCGCGTGATCAAGGACCTGGGCAAGGCTGCGGAAATTTGCTGCTACCGCCTTGTTTGGGGCGCTGACGGCAACATCTACGGCTGCTCCAAGTCCGGCCAGTTGTTCAAGATCAACACCGACACGGTGGAACTGGAAAATCTGGATTGGCACGTGCCCGATTTCAAGGATAACCGCATCAGTTATACCTGGTATCGCTGGATGGTGCAAGGTCGCAACCATCCCTCCGGAAAGTACCTGTATTTTGCTATTTTCGGCATTCCCTGGATGTACAAACTGGAGTTTGCAACCGGCAAGGTGTCTTGCATCGGTCGGGCAGTGCCGCTGGACGGTATCTATGAACTGCCCGATAAAACTGCTGATTTTTCCGTCCACGGATTTGACTTTGACAAAGACGGCGTGATGTGGCTGGTAGTCAAGGGCAACGGCGATATGGGCGACGAGCCTATATGGTTCGGCAACCACCCCTATCTGGTCCGCTGGGACCCGGATAACGGCGAAGCGCCCTTCGTCTGCGGCCTGTTCGGCAGACCCGAGCGCATTCAGAACTGGGTCACCGAACTGGAATATGACCATGTAAACGACCGGCTCTACTGGGTCGATCAGGTGGCGGGCACCAATATGCGTCCCACCGCCGGCGGTCTGGAATTGAGCCAGTTCCGCAAGGTCTACCGGGAACGGGGTCCCATCAGCGATTCGGAAAATCTCCTGCCCGTATATGTGAAAGAAGAGGTCCTGGAAGCCCGCAAGAGAGCAAGAACACGGCCTTTTGTCGGCGAAGAAAATCCCGCCCACAACCCCTTCCAGGCATTCCCGCCTGCCAAGGTGGAGGCGATCCGCATCTGGAGAAGCCTGCCTCGTCTGGAAGTGGAAGATTCCAAAGTCATCGGTATGGCCTTTGAGAAGAAAGACAAGGACAATCGCTATAAACTCCATGTTGTCTCCGGCAGAAGCGGCGATTTTGATACCGCCCAGTTCGTCCTGCAGATCGTTGATAAGGAAGTCGTTTCTATCCAGCGTATGGGCGAGATCGATGATAAGTATAAGGCTTGGCTTCGCACCAATATCCTGCCCCAGCCCTTTGAATTTGACGAGAATATCAAACTGCCCGAGATGACCGGCCGCCGCTATCGCGCCGTAGCCTCTTGTGTGGTAGATTGGAAAGAGGGCAAGAAGTTCGTAGGCACTATGGATGCTCTGTGCGCCATCGTATCTGCCGACGGCAGCGTATTTGCCCTGGGCAACGCTTCTGCCTATGGCCCCATTCGCGCTATGGTCACCAACAAGGCAAAGACCCACCTGTGGGGCGTTGCCGGCGACGACGACGATCTTGGCTATGTATTCCAGTACGATGAGGTGAACGGCCTGCGTCAGTTGGGTGTGATCTCCTACAACATTCCCGACTACTTCGACGGTCCCACAAGTTCCCACCTGTTGTCCAGCATCGCACTGTCTCCGGACGAAAAGTATCTGGCCATCGGCTCTGCAGACCGAATCGCAGAAGTCCATGTGGTGGATATCAAGTAAAAACAATAAAAAATCGCCAAAGTCAAACGACTTTGGCGATTTTTTCATCTTAAGATCAGGAAAAGAGATAATCAATGAATTTCAACACCGTCTCCGGACGGGTGGTGTTGGTGATCATACCCAAGTAATAAGCGCCGCTCTGGCTGAAGTAAGCGGAAACAAATTCCGTATCGCTTACATCAATGCCCACAGGAATGGGTTTTTCCATCGTATCCGGCTTTTTCGGGTCGGGGTAGATCAGTTGGCTGGTATCCACTTGTGTGCCCACCGGTGCATTCAACTTTTCCAAAATTGCACCATCAATGTAATATAACCGGTCAGACAGTTTTTCCAATGTGTCCGCATTCAGATGATCCCGCAGATCCGCAAACATATTGCTGGCGTTGTATGCGCAGATCTGAAATGCTTCTTCAGGACCGGTTACCATATCCAGTTCCTTAATAGTGACGCTGGCCATAATACTTTGCAGGGCCACGGCCTTGTCCGCAGATTCATTGGTCATAAAGATGTTTGTGGAGAAAGAGATTTGCTCTTTCTTTTCGTTCACATCCATATGGTCTGCCAGTTCTGCCATAAATGGCTTGCTGTCGGTGTCCAGGGACGAGTTGATCAGAACGCCGGAGAACACCGTGTCTTTATGGGTGCAAAGGGAAACAATGCCCTGAGCCAAAAGCAAAAGGACCAAAAAGACCACGATCAAGTGGATCTTGTAGTATTCCCAAATGTATTCCAGCCGTTTTTTGGGGGGCTGATCTTTCAGTTTTCCCAGTTCTTTTTTTGCGTATTCCAGTATTGTCATAGTTCCGCTTCCTGTGTGGTTTCTTCATCGGTTTCTTCCATGTCCAAAAGCACGGGCAAAACCAGTTGGGTGTGTAAAAAAACGATGCAGCTGATGCCGATAAACATCCACAAAACAATGGTCTTAAAGAAAAACATAGGGGCCAAAGCGGCGATCACAAAGGGGCAAATCGCCAAAACGACCAGAGGGATCGTTCTGTGCAGGTTGCGGGTGGCCAGATAAAATGCGTTGCTGATGTGATTTTTCAGGGTATCGGCATAGCGGGGAATCATCTGGAAGGCGAAAGCGTCAACACTTAAGGTAAGAAACGCCACAACGCCCAGCACCACATAAGTAACAACGGCCATCGGGCCGCTGAAATTGTAGTGCAGCAGCACCGCGTCTACGATCACAAAAGCCAGGATCGGCAGATTGATCAGCCACAAAACGGTGGATTGCCAAAAGCATTTTTTGAATGTCTGAAAATATATCTTGCCCACGGCCGCTTCCGGATCGGTAACCATTTCCTGCATAGCCTTGCTGCAGGCGGTGAGGGCAGCGCCCACCGTTACAATGGGCAGGCAGCACACCACAGTGAATATGTTGAGCATGCAGAAAGTGAAAAACCGATCCACTGTCTGCATAAAAATGTTATTGCTGTTAAACAGTTTGCTCATGAAAATCTCCTGAAAAGGGCCTTACAGCGCCTTGTTGTTCAGCCGTTCACCAACGGCTCCGCCCGGGTGAATGAGGGCAAATTGCTCAGCCTGATAGCCGGTCTCTTCGATCACGGCTGCCTGCAGCGCGTGGAAGATCATACACAGGGCAGTGGTGGAAGTGGTGCCTTGGGCATTCCACTTGTCGGTCTCTCTGTTTACGTGCTGCTTCAGCACCACATCGGCAGCCTGGGCAAGAGGGGACTCCATATTTTCGGTAACGGTAATGATGGACACGCCTTTTGCCTTGCAGATGTCAACGATGGGGAGCAGTTCCTTGGTTTTGCCGCCCCGGGAGGCGAAGATCATCACATCACCGGTCTGCAGGAATCCTGTTGCGCCGTGAACGGCCTCGGCAGGGGAGATAAAGCGGGCGGGACGCTCGATGCAGCACATTAAGTGGGCCATATGTTGGCAGATAATGCCGGAATGACCGCAGCCGCAAGTGCCGATGCGGGGCGCACGGCTTAGCAGATCGACCGCTTTGGAAAACTGGGCTTCGTCAATGTAGGCCTTCATTTCCATAATGCAGGCGGCTTCAATATCATAGGCTTCGTAAATTGCGTTCAGACTTTCCTTTTTCATAAGAAAAACCCTCCTAAAATATATCTCTTTGCCCAGTATAGCACAAAAATTTCCGGCCTTCAACCTGTTGGGAGAAAATTTACAAATCTGCAACCGGGAAAGCCCAAAAATATTTGGAAAAAAACGCCCAAAGTGGTTGGTATCAATTGACAAATTTGCCTTTGGAAGGTATTATAGACATAGTTATACCTATACCAAAATGAGGTGAAAAGGATGAATACATTACAAGCAGGATTCAGTCGCGTAAACATCACACCGCCCATGGGTACGGAGATCGTGGGTTACTTCCACGCCCGGTACGCAGAGGGCGTTCTGGACGAACTGGAGATCAATGCGCTGGCATTGGCGGCAGGGGAGAGCAAAGTGGTTTTGATGACCGCTGATCTGTGCTATATCAACGGCACAGCCCAAAATGAAATTTGCAAATATATTTGCGAAGCCACCGATTTGACGTGGGATCAGATCCTGATCCACTCTACCCATACCCATACAGGCCCTGTGGTCAATATTGACGGCAAGGGCGGTATGCAGGTCTCCGGTGCTGACGACAGCAAACAGGCGATCAACCGGCAATACGGCTTGATGCTCTGCAGAAAATTTGCCGATGCGGCAATGATGGCGCTGAACGATTTGAAACCCGCCAAGATGGGCTGGTCTGTAGGCCACGCGCCCAACATTGCGTTTGTCCGCCGCTTCCGTATGAAAGACGGCAAAGTCCGCACCAACCCCGGCGTGGGAAACCCGGATATTCTGCATCCCATCGGCGATGTGGACGAGCGGGTCAATGTACTGCGGTTTGACCGGGAAGGCGGCGAGTCCATCGTGATCGCCAATATGGGTTGCCACCCGGATGTGGTCGGCGGCAGCCTGATCTCCGGCGACTGGCCCGCCTTGTTCCGCCATCAACTGGAAAAATCCCTGAGCAATGTGAAGGCAATGTTCTTCAACGGCTGCGAGGGCGATGTGAACCATGTGAATGTGAATGCCAAGGGCGGCGATCTGAACGGTATGTTCCACGACTTTGACGATGTGGCCCGCGGCTACCGCCATTCCATCCATATGGCCAATGTGATGACCGGCGCAGTGCTGCAGGTTTTTGAAAAGGTCAATTATGTGGATGTGGATTCCATCCGCACCAAACTCCAGAAAATTTTCGTGCCGTCCAATATGCCCAAGCCCGAGGACCTGCCTCTGGCCCACAAGTATAACGACCTGCACAAAGCAGGCAAGGACAAAGAGATCCCCTTCGAGGGTATGGAACTGACCACCGTAGTGGCAGAAGCCGGCCGTATGGTAAGGCTGGAAAACGGTCCTGCAGAATTCCCCATGACCCTGACTGGCGTGGCCATCGGCAATGTGGCATTTGCGGGCGTTCCCGGTGAGCCGTTCAACGGCGTTGGCCTCGGTATCAAGAAAGCCGAAGGCTGGGATCTGGTGCTGCCTTGCTGCCTGTGTAACGGCAGCGAAGGTTACTTCCCTATGCAGGACTCCTACGACGAGGGTGGCTACGAAGCAAGATCTTCCCGTTTCAAAGCAGGCACTGCGGAGATCATTGTCCAGCAGAGCGTTGCGCTGCTTAACGAACTTCACTAAAGCGAGAATTTACATATAGGAGAAAAGAATATGAACGCAAAATGCAGTATCAAAGCGCCTTTCTTTGAGATCGGCCCGAAATCCTACCTGTACGGCGATGAGATTTTGGAACTGGCAAAAGCCGCCGATGCCGCATCCGAAAAATACGGCGTGGACATCATTTTCACCTGCCCTGTGGTGGATATTCGCCGGGTGAAGGAAAATACCAAGCATATCCACGTGTTTGCCCCCCATATGGACCCCATTCCCGTGGGCCGGGGTCTGGCAGACATTCTGCCTGAGTCCCTGGTTGCCGCAGGCGCTGAGGGCGTTATGCTGAACCACGTGGAAAAGCCTGTAACCTTCGAGGTTCTGGCGGAAACCATCAAGCGCGCTGAAGAGGTCGGCTTGCTGACTATCGTCTGCGCCGACTCTATGGCAGACGCTTCCAAGATCGCCACTTTGGCGCCCGATATTATCGTTGCAGAGCCTTCCGAACTGATCGGCACCGGCGTCAGCGTGGGCCCTGAGTATGTGGAAGCCGCAACCAAGTGCGTCAAGAGCGTCAACCCTGATATTCTGGTACTCACCGCTGCCGGTATTGCAAACGGCACCGATGTGTACAACACCATCATCGCCGGCGCAGATGCCACCGGTTCTTCTTCCGGCGTAGCCAAGGCAAAAGACCGGGCCGCTATGGTGGATGAGATGATCGCAGCAGTCCGCAAAGCGTGGGACGAGCGCCACGCATAAAATAAAGAAATTATTTTTTGGAGGTAACAAAAAATGGAATTTAAGGTTTATCAAAAAGAATTGCAACTGCAGTCCCGTGGCTGGATCCCCACCTTCCACGACATTTCCAAGGAAGTTATGCAGATCGTAAAAGAGTCCGGCGTTAAGAACGGCACTGTCGCTGTGGTTTCCCACCACACTACCTGCTCCGTTATGGTTCAGGAGTGCTCTCACGACATCGACTCCTTCGACCTGGAGTACCTGCAGCACGACCTGCTGGACATTATGCGCAAGATGATCCCCGACTACACCAACGAAGGCGACTACCGTCACCCCGGCCCCATCCACGCACAGTTTGGCCGCTATGTTGACGAGCCCGGCAACTACACCTCCATGAATACCGATGGCCACCTGCGCTCCGTATTCTTCGGCCGTTCCGAAACCCTGACCATCAAGGACGGCAAACTGGACGGCGGCGAGTTTGCACACATCTACTTCATCGACTGGGACCACGTTCGTGCCCGTCCCCGTCAGGCTAACATCACCGTTATGGGTACCACTGAAGACGTAAATGACCGCAAGTGGAAGAACGGCGAGACCATCAATACCCTGCGCAAGTTCACCGACGAAGAAAAGGCATACGACCTGCACTACGATAACCAGTTGGAAGGCCGCGTGTAATCGGAGGACAACATAATGAACACATTATGTGCCGGTTTTGCGAGAGTGAATGTGACCCCGCCGCTTGGCATTCCTATGCGGGGCTATATGTTCCAGCGGCTTGCAGAAGGTGTTCTGGACGAACTGGAGATCAACGCATTGGCCTTGGCCTGCGGTGATAGCAAGGTCGTTCTGATGACCTTGGATGCCGGTGCCATCGAGACCGCCGACGTAAACATTTTCATTGAGAACGTGGCGGAGGAAACCGGTCTTCCTAAGGAAGCCATCATTATCCACGCCATTCACACCCACACTGCCGGTTCTATCAGTTTCGAGTCTGCCAATGAAACCGTTGCACACTATACGGAATTTCTGCGTAGACGCTTCCGGGCAGCTGCAAAATTTGCTTTGGAAGATCTGAAGCCTGCCCGTATGGGTTGGGCCATCAGCAAGGCACCCAATGTGGCGTTTATCCGTCGTTTCCGTATGAAAGACGGCTCTGTCCGCACCAACCCCGGCGTGGGCAACCCGGATATTCTCTACCCCATCGGTGATGTGGACGAGCGTGTCAACGTTCTGCGTTTTGACCGTGAGGGGGCTGAGACTATTGTGCTGGGCAATATGGGCAACCATCCCGACTGCATCGGCGGTCTGAAATTCTCTGCCGACTGGCCCGGTTTCTTCCGCAGGACCCTGGAAAAGACTCTGGATAATGTAAAGGCCATCTTCTTCAATGGCTGCGAGGGTGACCTAAATCACATCAATGTCAATGCCAAGGACGGTCAGATGAACTATCTGCACTTTGACTTTGATGCACCCCGGGGTTACGGCTATTCCCGTCATGTGGGCAATGTGATGGCCGCTGCGGCTATGCAGGTGTATGAGGTGGTCAACTATGTGGATGTGGACAGCATCAAGTTTGCCCGCAAGGTCATTCAGATGCCCTCCAATATGCCCACCCCCGACGAAATGCCCATGGCCCGTAAGTACTACGAACTGCACAAGGCAGGCAAGGACGATGAGATCCCCTTCGAGGGTATGGAACTGACCACCATCATTGCTGACTCCA
Source organism: Oscillospiraceae bacterium (assembly GCA_017399325.1). GTDB lineage: Bacteria > Bacillota > Clostridia > Oscillospirales > Oscillospiraceae > Faecousia. The sequence goes on along the minus strand of JAFQDY010000156.1, from coordinate 8,713 downwards.
ACCGTAAGATTCGTCTTGAGAACGGCCCTGAATTCTTCTCTATGTCCATCAGCGCCGTGTCTGTGGGTAATGTAGCCTTGGTTGGCTACCCAGCAGAACCCTTTAATGCAGTTGGCGTGGGCGTCAAAGAGGCAGAAGGTTGGGATATGGTGATGCCTACCTGTATGACCAACGGCCGGGAAGGCTATTTCCCCACCAAGGATGCCTATGATGAGGGCGGTTACGAAGCCAAAGCATCCAATTATAAGGCTGGTGCAGCAGAGCAACTCATCCAAGAGGGCAAGGCATTGCTGGACAGCCTGCGTTAAAAAACAATAGGAGCGTGAAAACTATGCTCGCAATTATCAATGCAGAATTGGTTATGAGAGATCACCTGATCCCGGAAGCCGTTCTGTTTGTAGAAGACGGCAAGATCGCCGGTTTCGGTGAAATGCGGAATACCCCCATTCCCGAAGGCTGTGAGATCCTGGACGCGGAAGGCCTGTATGTAGGCCCCGGTCTTATTGACATTCACAACCACGCCGGTGGCGGCCATTGGTACTACGATGAGCCCATCGAGGCGGCCCAGTTTAATTTGAAGCACGGCACGACCACCAATTTGGCTTGCCTGTATTTCAATATGAACGGCCAGCAGCTTTTGGAGCAGATCGCCACTGTGAAGGCGGCTATGGCCACCCCCGAGGGTGAATCCATCGTGGGTTTCTATATGGAGTGCCCCTATATGAACCCCAAGTTTGGTGCTGACCGGGAAAATAACCCCTGGAAAGGCCCGATCTTAAAAGAGGAGTACCAACCGGTCATCGACGCGGTTGGCACCGATGCCAAGGTTTGGGTTCTTGCCCCCGAGCGTGAGAATATACTGCAGTTTGTGTTGGACGCCCGGGAAAATAACCCCACGGTCAAATTCTCTGTGGGCCATAGCGAGGCATCTCCCCAGCAGATCGAGGCACTGATGCCCTACGGTCTGTGCATCGGCACTCACCACACCAACGCAACCGGCGACCGCGTGTTCTATCCGGAAGTCCGTGGCGTGTGCGTGGACGAAACCGTCAACTACAACCGTGAGATCTACGCAGAAATGATCTGCGACAGCCGCGGTATCCATGTAGATCCCTATATGCAGCGCCTGATCCGCAAGATCAAGGGCGAAGACCGCTTGATCCTGATCTCTGATTCCTGCGTATTTGACGGCCCTATCCCTGACGGCTACGACGGTGTGACCGACCTGTGCTTTGACTTTGCCGGTGAGATCGCCGGTTCGAAACTGAGCCTGGATGTGGCCTGTCGGAATATGATGAAGCACACCGGCGCATCCATCGTGGATGTGTTCCGTTATGCTTCCTACAACCCCTCCAGAGCCATTGGCTTGCTGGATCGCGGCGAGATCGCCGTAGGAAAACGTGCTGACCTGGTGATCGTGGATCACCGGATGAAAGTAAATAAAGTAATTTTCAAAGGAGAACTGAAATAATGAAAGATTGGATTGTCGATCCCGCAACAAAATTTGATTTTCAGCCCCACGAATTTGTCCCCTTCAAGGACAAGGAAGTCTGCGAGCGCGTCCGCAAGATGAGCGGCAAGGAGCTGGAGCAGCGCGAGCCTTGGTGGCATCCCGAATTCGACGTTAAGGTCGTGATGAATCCCCATCCCGTGCTGATCGCAACACTGTTTTCCCGTCTGAAGGCTGCTTCCGAAGCCGGGAAGCCCTTCTCCATGATTCTGGGCAACCCCGAGCCCGATACTTACATCCCCCTGGCAACTTTGATCAACTACTTCCAGGTCGACTGCTCCAAGGTCCACCTGTTTGCTGAGGACGAGTGGGCTGACGAGAACGGCAACATCGCCCCTGTTACATACGAGGCTGGCTTTGCTCACTCTATGATCAAGTACTTCTACTACCAGATCGATGAGAAGCTGCGTATGCCTATGGAAAATGTCCATTTCCCCACCAACGAGAATATCAAGGACTACTCCAAGATCATCAACGACATCACCGAGGGCGGTGCTGACATCGCTTCCACCTCTCCCGGTTGGGCAGGCCATATGGCTTTCGTTGATCCCATCCCCGAGTTCATCGGCAGCGGCGACATCGAAGAGTGGCTGAATCAGCCCGCTCAGATCGTCAAACTGCACCCCATGACCATTATGCAGAACTCCCTGAACGGCACCTTTGGTCAGTCCGGCGACATCGCAAATGTTCCTCCCTGCGCCGCAACCATCGGACCTCTGGATGTTATGCGTGCTAAGGAGCGTATCGAGGTTCACGCACTGGCTACCTGCGGTACCTTCTCCTCCTGGCAGAGAATGACCTCCCGTCTGTGTACTCACGGCCCCATCACTCCCTACCTGCCTTCCACCATGCTGCAGACCAAGAAGACTCAGGTCTACATCAGCGAAGAACTGGCTGCTCCCTTCGAGTGCTGGGAAAAGGTTGGCTACTAATTACCCAAATTGCAAGGCTGCCACATCGCATAAGCGGTGTGGTAGCCTTCCTTAAAATGAGGGGGAAAAATATGTATATCGGTGTAGATCTGGGCAGCACCAACCTGAAGGTTGCCCTGTATGACGCGCAGCTTTCCTGCGTTGCGCAAAAAAGCGCCCCTGTGGAATATATCCGCCAGGGCGAATTCATCGAATTTGATGCTGAAAAATACTATGAAAGCCTTTTGTCGCTTTTGCGGGATCTGATGTTAGACAATCCCTGCAAGGTGGCGCAGATCGCATTTACTGGACAGGCCGAGTCCCTTGTTTGCCTGGACGAAAACGGAAAACCGCTGCTGAATGCCATTTCCTGGATGGATGAGCGCTCGGGTGCAGAATGCGAAGAACTGGAAAAACAGTTTTCCGGTGACCTCTGCCACCAAAAAACCGGCCAGCAGGCGATTTTGCCCACTTGGCCGGCAACGAAGATCCTTTGGCTGCAGAAAAACCGCCGGGAGATCTTCTCCAAAGTTGCAACTTATATGTTGCTGAAAGACTATATTGTTTACTGCCTGACTGGCTGTAAATGCGCAGATATGTCCATCGCAACATTTTCTTTTTATTTTGATATTTACAACAAGTGCTACTGGCAGGAAATGCTCTCAGCCATCGGCATTTCGGAGAGCCAACTGCCGCCTTTGGCAGAACCGGGTGCGGTGGTTGGTACGCTGACGGAGGAAGTCGCCAAGGCAACCGGCCTGTCAAGCCAAACCAAGGTAAACACCGGTACGCTGGACCACTTTGCCGGTATGATCGGTACAGGCAATATTGCCCCCGGCGGTATGACCCTGTCCACCGGTACGACTATGGTGCTTGCCACTATGACCGACGGAAAACCTGATCCCGCTTGGGATATGGCGCTGCACTACGGTTTTCTGCCCAATACCTATGTGATGCTGCCCGTGATGGAAAGCGGCGGCGTATGTCTGGACTGGTTCCGCCGTACCTGTATGAACAATATGGACTACGACACCTTGAACAGAGAACTGCTGGCAAGTGAGGAAACCGGCCTTTTGTTCCTGCCTTATTTGGTGGGCACCAATGCCCCGGAATTTGACCGGGAGGCAACCGGCGTGTTCTTCGGCCTGCGTCAGGAGCATACGGCTGCGCAAATGGCAAAAGCGGTTATGGAGGGTGTCTGCTTTGTCCTGCGGAAAAACTGCGAGGACATCCTGAGCAAAGGCACAAAGATCACCAGTATCGTTGCCACCGGCGGCGGCGCAAAGAGTCCTGTCTGGTGCCAGTTGCAGGCAGATATCACCGGCCTGCCTGTGGAAGTGCCTGCGGTAACGGAAGCCGCCTGTCTGGGCGTTGCCATGTTGGCCGCTTGGAACGAAGGGCAGTACGAAACCCTGAAAGCGGCCGCCAAGGACGTAAAAATGGTGCGCCGTTACGAGCCGAACCCCAGCGAAACCATTGAAAAGAAATACCAAAAGTTCTGCAAACTCTATGATGCAGCGCTGCAGATCGCCAGAATGTAAATAGCAATTCGGAGGGAAAAGCGTATGAAAACCTATACTATGAAAAAAGTAAACGGCACGCCCGACTGGAGCAAGATCCCCACATTGAACATTGAAAATGTCCAGTGGGTGGATTCCATCGACATTACCGCCTGGGCGCAACTTTGCTGGGACGATGAGGGTCTGTTTGTCCGTATGGAAGCCATCGAACCCAATATCCGTATGGAAGAGACCGGTCCGCAGGCCTGCACTTGCAATGACAGCTGTATGGAGTTCTTCTTCAGCCCCACCGAGAGAGCTGACTATTTCAACATTGAACTGAACCCCAATTGCGCCGTGTGGATCGGCATTGGCACCGGCGGCGACATCAGCGATCTGATCCGTCTGCAGATCTCCAAATTCACCGAGAAGTTTAAGACTAATGTGGAATTTACCGAAAAGGGCTGGGTTCTGACCTATAAGATCCCCTTTGCATTCATTAAGCGCTTCTTTGCCGATTTTGAGGCAAAAGAGGGCGGCTCGATCCGCGGTAACCTCTATAAGTGCGGCGACAGAACTGTCAAGCCCCACTGGATGACCTGGAACTATGTGGACATCGACCACCCCGCATTCCATTGCCCCGAGTTCTTTGGCACTCTGATTTTCGGCGGCGAATAATTGAGCGATCATAAAAAGACCGTTTCCTAGGAAACGGTCTTTTTTGTGATCTGTACCCGCTGCACGAATCCCACCAGTATACTGGAAAGGATCACGCTCAGTAGAGAATAGCCGATTTTATGAAGGGGGATATAGGTCAGCGACAGGGCAAGTACAGCAAAATCGGAGATCATATACACATATTCGATCTTGATTTTCCAAATGCGGCTCAAACTCATAGCCAAGGCGTCGTCACCGCTGGGCGCGCCGCCTGCCCGCACGCAAAGTCCGCAACCCACACCCACAAACACCGCGCCCAACAGGGCAGCAACGAGAGGAAAATTCGCCAGTTGGGGCCAAACGGGCGGGAAACACTCGCAAATGCGATAAGTCAGACTAAAGCCCAGGGCAGATACCGCCGAATAGAATAAGAACGGCTTGCCCAGCGTCCGGAAACCCAACGCATAGCACACAATATTGATAACAAGACCCGAAAGGGCAGGGGATATGTGAAACCAATGGCGCAGCAGCAGGGTAAGGCCCAATTGCCCACCCTCGGAAATGCCGGAAAGGGCGTGGATGTTGTAAAGACCGAAGGCCAGGACCACACTGCCCAGCAAAGCGGTGGCGCTTCGTTTGCATATGACGGCGTGTTTCATACTTCACTCCCAAAAAGATAACTTCCATCAATATAATTTATAAAAGGACAGTTGTCAATACCGCAAAAATTGCTTGCCATTTTGCTTATATTCGGCTATGATTAAGATAACTTTAAATAGGAGGAAACACTATGAAACAGAACATCAATCTTTGGGAACATGCCCAGGAAATTATGGAAAATGTAGGCAAGGGCGCGCTGCTGACCACCTGCGCCGACGGCGAAGTGAATACCATGACCATCGGCTGGGGTATGATCGGTATTGAGTGGAAGAAGCCGATCTTTATCGCCTATGTCCGCCAAAGCCGCCATACCAAAAAACTGCTGGACAAGAGCGGTGAATTTACCGTAAATATCCCCGTGGGCGCTTGCGATAAAAACATTTTGGCTGTCTGCGGCAAGGAGTCCGGCCGGGATGTGAATAAGATCGAGAAACTGGGTCTGACTTTGATCCCCGGTGAGACCGTGTCCGTTCCCGCCATCGCCCAGTTGCCCCTGACATTGGAGTGCAAGGTGATCTATCAGCAGGATCAGGACTTGACCGCCTTGGCAGAAGAAGACAGAAACCGCTGCTACCCTGCAGGAACAGTGGAGGAAAACAATTTCCACACCGCATACTACGGCGAGATCACCGCCGCCTATATTGCCGATGTATAAGATCGGTGTGTTGGGCGCTGGCACCTGGGGTATGGCGCTGGCGCGGCTTTTGCATAATAACGGCCATTGTGTGACCGTCTGGTCTGCCATCGGCAGGGAAGTGGAGGAATTCTCCCAAACCCGAAAGCACCCCAATCTGCCCGGCATGGAGATACCCCAAGAAATTGCCTTTACCGGTGAGATCGCCCGAGTCTGCCAAGGGCAGGATATGCTTTTGTTTGCTGTGCCGTCGCCTTATGTGCGTAGTACGGCCCGCCTGGCTGCGCCTTTCGTTGGGGATAACCAGATCATCGTGGATGTGGCAAAGGGTATCGAGGCAGACACCCTGCTGACCATGACGGGCATTATCGCCCAGGAAATTGCAAACCCCACCGTCAAACTGGTGGCCCTTTCCGGACCGACCCACGCGGAAGAGGTGGCAAAAGATCTGCCCACCACCATCGTGTCCGCCTGTGAGGACAAGGAAGTGGCGGAACTGGTGCAAAATGTGTTCTGGGGCTCTTGCATGCGGGTCTACACCAATGAAGATGTGTTGGGCGTGGAACTTTGCGGCGCAGTGAAGAACATCATCGCTTTGGTAGCCGGCGTGGCGGCCGGACTTGGCTATGGCGACAACGCAAAGGCGGCTTTAATTACCCGCGGTATGGTGGAGATCACCCGGCTGGGAACGGCTATGGGCTGCAAGGAGCAGACCTTTGGCGGCTTGGCGGGCATCGGCGATCTGATCGTAACGGCAACCAGCATTCACAGCCGGAACAACCGCTGCGGTATGCTGATCGGACAGGGCGCGTCTGTGGAAGACGCGGTCCGACAGGTGGGTATGGTGGTGGAAGGTATCAACGCGTTGCCTGCGGCAAGGGCCTTGGCAAAGCGCTACAATGTGGAAATGCCCATCGTGGAAGCGGCATACCAGGTGGTCTGTGAGAAGACCTCGCTGGCAGATGTGGTGCAAAACCTGATGCGCAGGGACAAAAAGCCGGAACTGCCCGGCTCTGTGTGGGAGAATCACTACGAATAAAAGAAAATAGTCATTCCGAGGGCATTTATGCCCGTGGGAATCCCCAATCAGAAGGAGATTGCACCCCAAGAGCACTTCTTCGCACTTTGTGCTCGGGCGCCACACCAGTGTGCGCACTGGTTCGCAATGACAGAAGGTGTTTTTCAACATAACAAAGAAGTAGCCCTTAACTGATTTCCTAGTCTCATCAGTTAAGGGCTACTTCTGTGCTATCTTGATATCTAACATCCTTGATTAACCTCTCTTTCTACAGAATTGACAGTTCCTTTCAATCCACCACGAAATCCATTCCGCAACATCTACATCCTAAATTTTTCACATCTTGCTCCAAGGGGAGCCACCTATATGCCGGAACATTTCCCGAATTGAAATTTCTGTCTTGAAAGTTTTACGTGTACATTGGTATCACCCTTTCTTGACTATAAGATAACACAAGATTAGGGGTTTTGCAAGATGGAACATTGTACAAAGTAAACAAAATAAAATTGGGCAACCTACAGAAATTGTGGATTATCACAACAAAACTGTTGACAAATCCATATTTTGTATGATATGATGATCGTGTTGGGGCGCTAAAAAGCAGCGGTAAATTTACCGCTGCTTTTCTTTTTATACATTAAACAGGAAGTTGACGATGTCGCCATCCTTCATCACATAGTCCTTGCCCTCGCTGCGAACCAGACCTTTGGCCTTGGCAGCAGCCATCGTGCCCTGCTCTTTCATATCCTGGAAGGCAATGACTTCCGCGCGAATGAAGCCACGCTCGAAGTCGGTGTGGATCTTACCGGCGGCCTGAGGTGCCTTGGTTCCGTTCTTGATGGTCCAGGCCCGGCACTCATCGCTGCCTGCGGTCAGGAAGGAGATCAAGCCAAGCAACGCGTAAGAACTGCGGATCAGCCTGTCCAGACCGGACTCTACAACGCCCAGTTCTTCCATAAACATCGCCTTTTCGTCGGGGTCGTCCAATTCGGCAATGTCCGCTTCCAACTTGGCGCAGATGGGGATCAGTTCGCTGCCCTCGGCTTCTGCCAATGCCTTGACGGCCATATAGTGCCGGTTGTTTTCCGGCTCATTGATCTCGTTTTCCGCCAGATTTGCCACATAAATGGTCTTTTTCAATGTCAGCAGGTCGGATGTGCCGATCAGAGCCATATCATCTTCCGTGCCGTCAAAGGTGCGGGCCAACTTGCCTTCGTTCAGGTGCTTCAAAAGTTCGGCAAACAGTTCGGCCTCTCTGGCGAACTTCTTGTCGCCGCCTTTCATAGCCTTTTGGGCCTTGTCAATGCGGCGCTCCACCATTTCCATATCGGCCATTACCAATTCCAAATTGATAATGTCGATGTCCCGCAGAGGATCGGTGCTGCCTTCCACGTGGGTAACGTTGGAATCTTCAAAGCAACGCACTACGTGAACGATAGCGTCGGTGGTGCGGATATTGCTCAAAAACTTATTGCCCAGACCTTCGCCCTTGGACGCGCCCTTTACAAGACCTGCGATGTCCACAAACTCGATCACCGCGGGGGTGAACTTCTTGGGCTTGTGGAGTTCTGCCAGCCAGTCCAGCCGTTCATCGGGCACAGATACCACACCCACATTGGGGTCAATGGTGCAAAACGCATAGTTGTCCGCAGGGACACCTGCGTTGGTAATGGCATTAAAAAGGGTGGACTTGCCCACATTGGGCAGTCCCACGATACCTAATTTCATTTTTGTTTCTTCTCCTTCAAAAAATCCTTTATTTGCAAGGGTTTTCGGCTTTTGGCACTTTTGGGTTTACGCCATTTTTACGCCTTTTTGCTATGG
>JAFQDY010000155.1 GCA_017399325.1 Oscillospiraceae bacterium | reverse complement strand
TACTTCACACTAGCAATCAGATTCACATCCGGGAAGATAACTTCCTTCCCCTTGAAAGACTTGATTTCTTCGATCACATCCTCCACAGGGCGGGTATAGACCTTCTTGCCGAAGGCGGCGGGATAGGCGCAGAAGGTGCAGGAATGGTTACATCCCCGGACAGCCTCCACCGTATTGACGGATATGTACTTGCTGCGCTTCAGAAGATCCTTCCTAGGCAACGGGCGGTTGGAGATATCCGTGCAGGGATCCTGGTGGTAGACCGGCTGCAGGCAGCCGTTTTTGAAATCCCGGAGGGCTTTGGGGAAGTTGATCTCACCCAGGCCCAATATGATGGAATCCGCGTGCTGTTTCGCTTCCTCGGGCATCAAAGAAGGATGGACGCCGCCCAAAATCACTGTCTTTCCCTTGCTCCGGAAGTAATCCGCAAATTTGTAGCACCGGGAGGAGGTGCCTGTTATACAGGTAATGCCGATGATATCCGCATCCAGATCCAACGGGATGGCTTCCGCAGTCTCGTCATAGATCTTTACCTCTGCGTTTAGATCCTCAGGTACCAGGGCAGCCAGCAGCGCCAGGGTGATCGGCGCATAATGCAGGCCCTTGTGGAACATACCATTGTAACGGTGCATGGCTCCGGCAGGTGCCAGCAAAGCGATTTTCATAGGAGTACCTCCTTAATCGATGGAAATGAAAGAAGAGACTGCCATCAGGACCACCATCAGTCCCACGGCGTACAGCAGTGCCTTGCTCCGGCCCACTTTTCCCAACAGCAGTTTCTTTTGGGAATGCTTTGCGGCATGATAATAGGCCGGAAGCACCACGATGACCAGGATGACAGACAATGCGCCAGCGCCGATCTGGACATAATCCAGTACCGTCAGCGGCAGCAAAATGGCAATCAGAATGGTAGGGACGGTGCTTAAAAACCAGGACCAGCGTTTTCCAAGATTGAATTGTTCCTCCACCATATCCGCAAAAGCCAAACCGCTGGACCAGTAGGAACTGAACATGGCAAGCAGCACAAACACGGAGCATATGATCCGAACAAAGGGAATGCCGATGGTGGCGGCAAGGCCAATGGTGGCGATCTCCGTCACCTGGTCAGAACCCAGAATGGCGGCAGCGGCAAAAATCAAGGTCAGGCAGGCGTTGATGGACAATCCACCCACCACTGCCTTCTTCGTATCCTCCACCCTTTCGATGTGATTGCACACCTGAATGATGGAGAAAATGGCGGAAAACGCGAACATGAACAACCCGTATACTGCAAAGACAAGGTGGGGCTCGCCAAAGGTAATGCTGAAAGAATTCTTAGGAGCAATAAGCGAAAGAACCGTCAGAATGGCTATCACAGAACCGATCAGCGTGACAGAAAACTTCTCACCGATGCCAACACCCTTGATGCCGAAGATGATGACCAGGGATGCCAGCAGATAAAAAATGACCTTTGCCAGGTTGGTATCGATTCCAAACCAGGCCGCCAGCACATCGGCAGCACACATGATGTAAACAACCAGATTTTCCAACAGAAGGACCGTCAGGATCACAAAAAACACGGTCTTTAGAACCGACTGGTTCTTGCCAAACAGCAGATGTTCCTGGAGAATCCCCAGCAATCCGGCGGATTCTTTGGAATTCAGGGTCAAGTCCGCAATGATAAGATAGAGCAGCACACTGACACCAT
>JAFQDY010000154.1 GCA_017399325.1 Oscillospiraceae bacterium | reverse complement strand
TCAAGGCTTTTTTCGGTTTTAGCCTTGGAAACCGCTGATTTTACAACGAATATCATTTACTGCTATCTGCTTTTACTTGCTCTCGACTTCTCATATCTTCAAATTTGCTCTGCGGATTCGAAATCCGCTTGCGACATTGGAGCACAAACGCCGAAAACCCTTGATATATAAGGCTTTTTGCGACGGCTCGACTTTCGCTTATTGCCGTTCTCTCCACCGTTTCTCCCTAAAAAACAAGGTATTGTAATGAATTCGAATATCGGTTATAATGGTTGTTACAAGCAAACGGTCGGATGTTTTGCGGAGTAGGCAAATAACGTGCAATAAAGTCCAATTTTTTCTGTTGACTTCCATTTTGCACTGCGGACTCGAAATCAGTTTGCGGGCAACCGCACGAGGGTTCGAATCCCTCCGTCTCCGCCAAAAAAGCCACTTTTGTCTTATGACAAAGGTGGCTTTTTACACAAACTCATTAGGAAATAACAACATAAGGAGTTATCACTATGGAATATAGAATATTAGGAAAGACCGGCTTAAACATCTCCCGGCTGGGTTTTGGCGGCATTCCCATTCAGAAGATCGACGCAGAAGGCACCAAGGTGCTGGTTCATAAAATGCTGGAAAATGGCGTGAACTACGTCGATACCGCCCGTGGCCACACTGTCAGCGAGGAGTACTTAGGCTATGCTTTAGAGGGTGTCCGGGAGAAATTCATTCTGGCCACCAAGAGTATGTCCCGTACAAAAGAGGGTATGGAAGCGGATATCGCCATCAGCCAAAAGAATCTGCGGACGGATTACATCGACCTGTACCAAGTCCACAACCCCAGCCAAAAGGATCTGGAGCAGGTGATGGCGCCCGGCGGTGCTTTGGAGGCGCTGATGGATGCCAAGGCCGCCGGAAAGATCGGCCATATCGGCATCACTTTGCACTCTGTTGACCTGTTCAAGCAGGCGGTGGAACTGCCTTGGGTGGAGACCGTTATGTTCCCCTATAACATCGTGGAGACCCAGGCCGAGGAACTGATCGCCAAGTGCGCGGAAAAGAATATCGGTTTTATCTGTATGAAACCCCTTGCCGGCGGCGCCATCGAAGACGGCACATTGGCCTTGCGTTTTATTGCAAACAACCCCAATGTAACGGTGGTCATTCCCGGTATGGCCGAGGAAAAAGAGATCGCCGAGAATGTGGCGGCAGTTGCAGGCATTACACCCCTGACCGCCGCAGAGCAGGAAAAGATCCAAAAGATCCGTGATGAACTGGGCACAAATTTCTGCCGTCGGTGCAATTACTGCGCACCCTGCAGCGTGGGCATCAACATCTCGTTCTCCATTTTGCTGGAAGGCTATTACAGTCGTTACGATTTGAAAGAATGGGCCGCCGCCCGCTATGCGGCAGCCGACAAAAAGGCTTCCGATTGCATCGAGTGCGGCCTCTGCGAGGAACGCTGCCCCTATAACCTGCCTATTCGCCAAATGCTGAAAAAAGTGGTCAAAGTATTTGAAGGATAATAAAAAACCGACCGGCAATTCGCCGGTCGGTTTTCTTTATCAGATTTCTAAGTCCATTTGTGCGATAACGCTTGCGCAGCGCTTGCACAGGCCGTTTTCGTCGGGCTCGGTGGTATGCATCCAGCAGCGTGGGCACTTCTCGCCACGGGCCTCGGTAACGCCAACGGTCAAACCGGGCAGATTTGTGCCTGTACCAACGGTTGCGCCCTCTGGGGCAACTTCCCAAGCGCAGGAAGATACAATGAAGATCTCTGCCAGGTTCAATCCATCGCAGGCGGCCTTCAAGGCGGCATCTGCAGAATCAAGGCTCACGTGTGCTTCCAATGCCTTGCCGATCCGCTTGTCAGCACGGGCGATCTCCAGAACGCCGTTTACATCCTGACGGAGTTTCATAACGGTGTCCCACTTGGCCATAGCCGCATCGTCCAGGCAGTAGGCGGTGAAGTCCTCGGGCATCTGGTTCAGCAAAATGTTCCGGTCGTCGTCGCTGTCTTTATGAGGCATAGCCTGCCAAATTTCGTCACAGGTGAAGGCCAGAATGGGCGCAAACAGTTTTGCCAATGCGTCCACGATCAGGAACAGGGCGGTTTGTGCGCTGCGGCGGCGCAGACCGTCAGATAGTTCGCAGTACAGCCGATCCTTGATGATATCCAGATAGAAAGAGGACAGTTCCACAACGCAGAAATCGTTGATCGCGTGGGAAACCACATGGAACTCGTAGTTTTTGTAAGCCTTGCGGCAGGCTTCCACCAACGCAGACAGTTTTGTCAGCGCCCATTTGTCCAATTCTTCCAACTGGTCGGCAGGCACCAGATCGTTGGGGTCAAAGCCGTCCAAGTTACCCAAACAGTAGCGGGCGGTGTTGCGGAATTTCAGATAGTTCTGTGCGATCTGCTTGAAGATCTCCTTGGAGCAGCGCACATCTGCGTGATAATCGGAGGATGCGGACCACAGACGGACGATGTCCGCGCCGAAGTCTTTGATCAGATCAGCGGGATCTACGCCGTTGCCCAGGCT
>JAFQDY010000153.1 GCA_017399325.1 Oscillospiraceae bacterium | reverse complement strand
CTGAAACGGAAAAATATCATTTTTTCCGGAAAACGCTACGGCATTGACGCCTTGGGCGCAATGGCGCAGGGGTTGTTCTGCACACTGCTGGTCGGCACAATTCTCAATACCATCGGTCAGCAATTTCATATCGTTTTCCTGACCAAAGAGATCGTTAGCGGCTACACGGTTGGCGGACTTGCATCCGCTATGGTAGGTCCTGGTATTGCCGTTGCCATCGGCTTTGCATTGTCCTGCCCTCCGATGGTTCTGTTCTCTTTGATTCCCGTTGGTTTTGCGGCAAATGCGATGGGCGGCGCAGGCGGTCCTTTGGCCGTTTACTTTGTGGCGATCATCGCATCAGAATGCGGTAAACTGGTTTCAAAAGAAACCAAAATCGACATTCTTGTAACGCCTGTTATAACAATTTTGGTCGGTATCGGTCTGTCTGCTCTGATCGCAGCGCCCATCGGCACTGCAGCAAAGGCCGTTGGTACGGCCATTATGTGGGCAACAGAACTGCAGCCTTTCTTTATGGGCATTTTGGTTTCTGTTATGGTCGGCATTGCCTTGACTCTGCCCATCAGTTCCGCAGCCATTTGCGCTGCGTTCGGCCTGACCGGATTGGCTGGTGGTGCTGCAGTTGCAGGCTGCTGCGCCCATATGATCGGTTTTGCCGTTATGAGTTTCAGAGAAAACCGCTGGGGTGGCCTGGTTGCACAGGGCATCGGCACAAGTATGCTCCAAATGCCCAATCTTGTGAAGAATCCCCGCTGCTGGATTCCCCCTGTCATTGCATCTGCGATCACAGGACCTTTGGCAACCTGCTTGTTTAAACTGCAGATGAACGGCGCGCCTGTATCTTCCGGTATGGGCACTTGCGGTCTGGTGGGTCAGATCGGCGTTTACACCGGCTGGGTCAATGACATCTCTGCAGGTACAAAAACCGCTATCACAGCGTTTGATTGGGTCGGTATGGTGTTGATCTGCTTTGTTCTTCCCGCGATCATCAGTTGGCTTGTTTGTGAAGTTCTTAGAAAGTGGAACTGGATCAAGCCCGGTGATTTGAAACTTGATCTTTGACACATAACAAAGCACCCGAAGAAGTTTTTTCCTTCTTCGGGTGTCTTTTATTTTTTTACTTTTTTAGAAATATAGATCGGTAAGTACATAATCAAGATCACAATCGGCAACAGGATCGGGAATCCCCACAGGTGCGAACCCAAAAGATTCTCAAACATTTCCAACGGATTGCCCTTATCCGGCTCCATCAGGAACATAAAATTCGTATCCCAAAGTAAATTCAGGCCATATATCGGGATCGCCAACGCCACCAAAAGGATTATGGACTTAAATGCTGACTTGATATCGGTAGATACCTGACCGGTGGTTACAAGCAACAGTGGGTACAAAACCAGCAAAATATGGATCGTAAAACTGTGAATATGAAAGAAGTTCCAAACCGGCGTATCCGTCCAGTTGGGGAAAAGCAGAGCAAGCGCAGCGCCGGGGATCGCAAAGTAGTACAAAAAATTTCTGACGATCTTCGTCTGCTTGATCACATCAAAAGCAATCAGCAGAATATTGATTCCACAAAGGTGGAATGGCAGGTATCCCCAGCCAAACTCACCGGCAATGATCAGAACCACATTCTTTACCATCTCCTGCAGGAAGATGTATATGCCCAGAACTGTCAGTAATATCTTCCGCTTGCGATCGTCCAGTCTTTTATAAATATAACAGACAGCAACATACAAAATAACGGCTACCAAAAGCCAGATCAGATGGGTTGTATCGAAGGCTTTGAAGCCCAATCCCTCAGGTAAGTTTTCCTTTGGTACAAAAAACATATGCATCACCACAGGTATCTTATCACATTTAGTCGAAAAATGCACCATAATTTTAAAAAAAGGCAGAGAATGTTGCCATTCTCTGCCAAATTTTCTTATTTCTTTGCTGCTTTTCTCTTCCTATACTTCTGGCAGCAACGGCAGTAGTCAACGCCGCAAAGCAGACCAACTGCATCTTCTTTGTACATTTGCAAACCGATGTCATACAGTTCACGCAGATCCATACGGTACAATGTTGCCATACCGAAGGGTACTTCGTGAATGTGCAAACCTCTTGCAATGGCTTCCTTGTAGAACTTACCGCCAAAGCCACTGTAGAAGGAACGGCAGCCACCCAGGT
>JAFQDY010000152.1 GCA_017399325.1 Oscillospiraceae bacterium | reverse complement strand
ATGGCAACCAGATTCTTGTCCACCGGTGTATCCCGGTAGGACGATGCGATTGCCAAGACTACCGGCAAGTCTGCGCCGGGTTCATCCAAGTGTAGGCCGCCAATCACATTGATATAGGCGTCAAAGGCGCTCAATTTCAAATTTGCACGCTTTTCGGCAACCGCCATAAGCAGAACCGCACGATTGAAATCAAAGCCGTCTGCGGTGCGCCTGGGGTTCTGAAAACTGGATTTGGAGACCAGAGCCTGCACTTCAGCCAGCACCGGTCTTGTGCCTTCCATAATGCAGGCAACGCAAGTGCCTGGAGCTCCTTGCGGACGGCCATCCAGCAGCATTTTTGACGGATTAGGCACTTCTACAAGGCCCTTATCAGCCATTTCAAAAACACCGATCTCATTGGTCGAACCAAAGCGGTTCTTTGCTGCGCGCAAAAGCCGATACGGCGAATTGGCGTCGCCCTCAAAATACAGCACGCAATCCACCATATGTTCCAGCACTTTCGGACCTGCAATGGCGCCGTCTTTATTGATGTGACCCACCACAAAAACAGTGATGCCTTTGGATTTAGATAGTTGCATAAGCGCCATCGTGCAGTCTTTTACCTGAGAAATACTGCCGGGTGTAGAATCGTTCAGCTCGTTGTATAATGTTTGAATAGAATCAACAATGACAATGTCCGGCTTTGTTGATTCTACGGACTCCAGTATGTCAGTAAGGCGGGTTTCCGAGAGAATATACAACGAATCTGGCGAAACGGAAAGTCTGTCTGCCCGTAATTTTAGTTGTCGTTCACTCTCTTCGCCGGAAACGTAAAGTACACTTCTGTCCAGACATAAACTGTTACAGATCTGCAAAAGCAGTGTAGATTTGCCGATTCCCGGCGCGCCGCCCACTAAAATCAGGCTGCCTTCTACTGCACCGCTGCCAAGAACACGGTCCAGTTCGCTCATACCTGTTGAGAAACGAACCTCATTGCCTGTGTCGACTTCTGTTAACTTTTGCGGATCTCTGCTGATGCCAACAGGGGCAGATTTTCCGCGGCTGATCGGGCTTGGACGGTCTTCGTGTTCGACCATTGTATTCCAAGCGCCGCAGGTAGAACACTGGCCCATCCATTTGGGACTTTCATTCCCGCAGGCGGTACAGAAAAATACCGTTTTTGTCTTCGCCATAGGCGTAACTCTCCTTATGTAGATATTTTCACTATTATACCAACCCTTCTTTTATGGGTCAAGTGGAGAATAGATGGTTGCTTAGTGTGCAGGCAATGACACTGCAAAGTTTTCTTTGATATTCTACATCCCGAAGCAGATATTCCTCCCGGTGGTTTGATAAGAAACCGCACTCAATCAGAATACCGGGGCAATCGATATGTTGCATAAGATAAACGCTGTCAGCCTTTTTGATCCCGCGGTTGCTATCTGGATTTATTGTTTGAATCAGCGATTTCTGTAAAACTCCGGCAACGTCTTTGCTGCCATCTGTTGGCGCATAAAACACCTGTGCACCGCTGTATTTTTCATTGGAAAAATGATTTTGATGGATGCTCACCAGAAACCCATTTTCAGTCTCGTTGACGATTCGCACGCGTTCTTTTAGGTCGGATACCTTCTTTTGGGCAATGGTCTCCCCTTTTGTATAAATGGAACAATCCGTGGTACGGATCATCAGCGTATTGATGCCCAACAGGTGCATAAGGTCGTCCAATTTTAAAGCAATTTCAAGGTTGATCTGACTTTCAAGCACTCCGGTGCAGGATGTTGCTCCCCCATCCTCTCCCCCGTGTCCTGCATCAATGATCACCGTTTTCCTGTTTTGGATCGGTGCGGATGTTGACACTGCAGTTACTACCTTGTTGCCTAAGAATACCAATCCTAAAATCCCCGACAATATAACTGCATACACCGGCAAAAGGGACAAATATCGAATCTTTTTCATGACACCACCTCTGAAAAATTCTATGCATGATTTATTACAGAATGAACCGGCTGACATATTTCGGCATAGAATGACGCGGAATGTAATGTTCCAAATAGTTGAATGGAGGAAGTAAAATGGACATGAATAAACCGGTCCAAAATGGCGGTTACGGCAGGCTGCCGGCCAATGCACCGCTGGCCAATCCTTATGTACCGTTTCAAATGGAGGATCCACCCAAATATGAGCCGAGAACGGCAATCGTAAGAGGCACATTGTTCCCCGGTCTGGATCTGCCGTTTATGAATATGGTCAATAAAAAGGAATTGCCTGTAACGCCATTGACTGAACTGCAGACGATGGGATTTGTACTGCACGAATTGGCTCTGTATTTGGATACCCACAGGGATGATAAAGAGGCATTTGAGGTATTCAGAACACTTCAAAATCTCTATACAAAAGGTCGCGAAAAGTACGAAAAAGAGTGTGGCCCTTTAACACACAGATCGCCAATGGAAGGTCGGTATACCTGGCTGGATGACCCATGGCCTTGGGAATATGCAGGAAATCCGGAGGTGTAATATATGTTTATTTATGATAAAAAACTGCAATATCCCGTAAAAATCGCTAACCCCAATCCCCGTCTTGCATCTGTAATCATATCTCAGTATGGCGGACCGGATGGCGAGTTGGGCGCATCATTGCGGTACCTTTCTCAGCGGTACAGTATGCCTTATGACGAATTGAAGGGTCTGCTGACCGACATTGGTACGGAAGAATTGGGACACTTGGAGATGGTGGGAGCCATCGTGCATCAGTTAACACGGAATCTGAAAGATTCGCAAATTCAAGACTCTGCATTTGCGCCTTATTTCGTTGACCGTACGACCGGTGTCTACCCCACTGCAGCATCCGGTTTCCCCTGGAGCGCGGCCAGTATGGCGGTGAAAGGTGATCCTTTTGCAGATCTGACCGAAGATCTGGCGGCAGAACAAAAAGCAAGAGTAACCTATGACAACATTCTGCGGCTCAGCGACGATCCTGATGTAAACAACGTAATTAAGTTTCTGCGTGAACGGGAGATCGTCCACTTCCAGCGTTTTGGTGAAGCGCTGCAGTTACTGCGCGAAAAGCAGAATCAGAAGAATGTATACGCAATAAACCCATCCTTTGACAAATAAAGAAATGCCTGCTCTTTTCGAGCAGGCATATATACTTATTGTACTTCGGCCCAGACATTTCCTGTTGCGTTGGATCGCAGACAGGCGTGAATAAATTTGATGCCTTCAGCGCCATCGTGTACGGTAGGATAATCGATCATATCAGCCGTGAATGTGCCGTCCGTTTTCGCACGAACGCAACGGATAAAGGAACCATACAAATTCCCCATAGCCTCCAGCCAGCCTTCTGTGTGTCCGGAAGGCAATCTGCCGTAAAGGGCAGCGCCTGCATCGATACCGCCGTTGCCACGGTGGCGTTCCGTGACCGTGCCGTCAGCATCGATCATTGTCACTTTTTCGCAGGTCTCCTGGCTCCATAAAATGGAACCTTTTTCGCCATAAATTCGGATACGCAGTTCATTATCATGGCCTATGGCAACCTGGCTTGTCCAGTAGCATCCGGTGGCTCCACCAACATATTCCACAAGCACCATATCATTGTCGTCAAGAACTCGACCGGGTACGACCACATCCATTTTGGCTAAAACGCGCTTGATTTTCAAGCCTGTCATCATAGCAACCGCATTCTCCACATGGGTGCCCAAATCGCCAAGGCAGTTAACGCCACCGGATTGGGTCGGATCGCAACGCCACTGGCCTTGTTTTCCGCCGTCATCCCCTTCGTGAGCAAGCCAGCCTTGAGGATATTCGGCCATAATCGTGCGGATTTTACCCAATTTCCCCTGGGCAATGTAGTTACGGATATGTTTTGCGGTTACATGGCCCATATAGGTATAGGTCACCATAAACAGCAACTGCTTTTCATCGGCCAGTTTGCACAACGCGTCAGCCTGTTCTATGCTTAGGCACAGAGGTTTGTCACAGGCAACATGGATACCAGCCTCGAGAAATGCCTTACAAACCGGATAATGGGATACATTGGGGGTAACCACCACTACAAAATCAATACCGTCCGGTCTTTGGGCCTCACATTTCGCCATTTGTTCGTAAGAATCATAGCAGCGATCCCGATCGATACCCAATTCGTCGCCGGTTTGTCTGCATTTTTCCGGTGATCTGGAAAAACAACCTGCAACTAACTCCGCATATCCGTCAAGATTGATCGCTTTTCGGTGAGCATCACCGATAAAGGAACCGGGTCCGCCTCCAACCATACCATATCGTAGTTTCCGCATTGTAACACCTCTTTCCAAGGATCAGACCCTTCTTGAGATCAACTCGTTGGCTAGCATCGTCATATATTGTGCATCTTCAAAGCAATTTAAGTTCTTAAGCGCTTGCTCGGTATGCTCCGCAACCATTTTGTTGCAGATTTCCAGACCATATAATTGCACAAATGTGTTTTTTACCGTATCAACGCCTACGGCTTTACCCAATTCTTCGGCATTACCGACCACATCCAGAATATCATCGCGAATTTGGAATGCAAGACCAAAATGTGCCGCAAATTCGTTGGCTGCATTGCGTTTCTCGTTATCGCCGCAGGCGGCCAATACACCCAGCATACAGGCGGCGCGAAACAATGCGCCGGTCTTTCGGCTCTGAATGTCTAAAACTTCCTGCTTTGTACATTGTCTGTCTTCGCTTTTCATATCCAGGATCTGACCGCCCACCATACCCAGTTCACCTGCACATGCAGAGAGAATTTCTACGGCCTGTATACGAATATCTGCAGAAAAAGGCGCTTTCGTAAGGAAGTGAAAAGCCGCTGTCAGCAATGCATCTCCAGCCAAAACCGCAACTGCTTCGCCATAGACCTTATGGTTTGTCAGTCTGCCCCGGCGGTAATCGTCATTGTCCATACAAGGCAGATCATCATGGATCAAACTGTAAGTATGCACCATTTCAATGGCCGCTGCAAAAGGCACGGCAGCCTTCCAATCACCGCCGCACATACGGCAAAAATCAAAGACAAATATAGGCCGTAAGCGCTTGCCACCGGCAAGCAGACTATACCGCATAGCCTCGAACAATTCCTTTTGCGGTTCATCCGAGAGAAAACATTCCCTGTTCAGATAATCCTCAATGTGAGCAAGGTATTCATTCGTTTGTTCTTTATAATTCAGCATCAAAGGCCTCCTCAACAGGCGTTCCGTCGGGTGCTGCGGTGATTTTTGTAATTTGCATTTGTGCATCGTTCAAAAGTTTTTCGCAGGTCCTAACCAGTTCTGTGCCCTCCTGAAACAATTTTAAGGACTCCTCGAGGGCAACATCGCCCCGCTCCATCGCCCGAACGATCTGTTCCAGCCGAGCGATATTCTCTTCAAATGTGGGTTTATTCTGACTCATAGTGCATTCTCCTTCGTTTCCATAACGGTTGCGGTTGCTGTACCATCCTGAAATCGAATGGTTAATCGATCGTCGCGGTTGATTTGCATGACTGAAGATACGATCTCCCCTGCCTGGGTCTGCGCAACAGAATACCCGCGGGTCAATACCTTAAGGGGACTCAGCGCATCTAATTTTGCGGCAAAACCAAGGAAATGCTGCCTTTGCTTGCTCAAATTCAGCGCTTGTACTGAAAATAACTTATCCTTAAGCGCGGTCACGTTTTTATGGGCTTGTTGCAGATACACGTCCGGGCCTTTCAGTACAGAACTGTCGCTTAAGACCTGCAGTTGCTTTCTGGAGGCACTCAGTTGGCGCTGAAGGGATGTTTGCATAGAAGACGACAAAGAATCCAATGTCTGAAGCAGCGCTTCCTGGTCGGGCACTGCAAGTTCTGCAGCATTCGATGGTGTGGCGGCCCGCAGGTCTGCCACAAAATCAGAAATGGTGACATCCGGTTCATGTCCTACTGCAGAAATGACCGGTATTTCGGAATCATAGATCGCCCGTGCGACCATTTCATCGTTAAACGCCCATAGATCCTCAATAGAACCACCGCCTCGCCCTACGATCAGCAGATCTGCCAACTGATAACGGTTGGCGTAGGCGATCGCTGCAGCGATCTCACCCGGAGCCTCAACACCTTGCACACGAACGGGCAGCAGGCGTACTTTTACCAACGGAAACCGCTTATTTAGGATACGCAGCATATCGTGAACCGCAGCACCTGCGGAACTTGTAATGATCCCGACAGTGTTTGGGTATTTGGGAATGGGCTTTTTATGGGAAACATCAAACATACCAGCTGCTGCCAGTTTTGTTTTCAGTTGTTCAAAGGCTGCGTACAAGTCCCCTACCCCGTCCAAAACAAGGCCGGTGCAATATAACTGGTATGCACCGTCTCTGTGATAGACGGAAATTCTACCCATTGCAAGCACCTGCATTCCGTTATCCGGACGGAATTTCAGACGCATAGCATTTCCGCGGAACATTACGCATTTCAGAGCGGCGCCGTCATCTTTAATGGTGAAGTAATGATGACCGGACGGATAGACTTTGTAATTACTGATCTCACCGCGGACCGCAACACCTGCCAGCAGTTTGTCACTGTCCATCATTGCGCGGATATATTCATTTATCTGCGTAACGGAAAGAATTTGTTGCGACATATTACTTCTCCTGAAGGCGATGGGTCAGGACCGCAACGCCCATAGCATTATCTGTGGAGTACTCGGGTGCAGAGAAAATGGGGTCTAACGACTTTAATGCCTCACGAAGCATAGAATTGGAAGCAACGCCACCGGAAAAGACGACAGGCAGACCTGGGTACATCATCTGCGCGTTCTTTGTGGCCGTAAGCACCGCGTAGCAGACGCAGCGCAGCGCATATGCTGCGGTTTCGGTTTTATCGTTACAAGTGTCGAAATAGGCAGCAACCTTGTTTTGAACACCTGAAAGGGAGAATGTACAATCCTGGCACTTCACCTTAAAAACATCCTTGTTATTTGCATCTCGCCAAAGGCTGTCCAAATGTTTTCCTGAAGGGAACGGTAAATTTAAAAGTTGGCCTGTGCGGTCAATAAGTTGACCGGCAGAAATGTCAGATGTGCCACCGATGCAGGCGCATTTTACGTTTCCGTTCTCTGGTTCAATAAGCAAAAGTTCTGTTGTTCCGCCGGATAAATGCCATGCCAGATGGGGTGTGTCCATCAGATCCAGTCTGCCGGCGCTCCACAAGGAAGCGGCGATATGTCCTTGCTGATGGGAACAGGTCACCAAAGGCACGCAAAGGGCATCTGACAGGAGTTTAGCATGGCTGAATCCAACGTTGAAGCAGGGCATATAACTGCCCTCAACGGCTCTGGGACGGGTGCTGACACCAACGGCAGTAACGTTCTTCATTGATATATGGGAAAATAGCCTGTCGGAAAGTTCCGGCAGGCCTTTAATATGTTGAAATACAGCATCGCTTTGGCGCAAACCCAACTCCCCTTCC
The DNA here is from genome assembly GCA_017399325.1 of Oscillospiraceae bacterium. Lineage (GTDB taxonomy): Bacteria > Bacillota > Clostridia > Oscillospirales > Oscillospiraceae > Faecousia. The sequence goes on along the minus strand of JAFQDY010000152.1, from coordinate 7,419 downwards.
CGAACAGGAAGAAGTTTGGAACAGTTTACGCCGTCTTTTCCGTCAAAGAAAGCGATGGATGTTGTGTAGTTGCTGGTATCAAAGCCGATGACGCTCATGCTTTTACCTCAGTTGGCAGATCTCTTGCAAATGCCCCTAAAATGCCGTTTACAAAAGAGCCTGCGTCACTGTTGTCATACAGTTTCACGATTCGAACGGCTTCGGAAATGGCAACACCTGTAGGGACATCGTCTACGTACATAATCTCAAAAATAGCCAGTTGCATAACAGCGCGGGTCAACTTGGAGATACGGGAAATATCCCAGTCGATTGCATAATCGCCGATGATCTTATTCAGATCATCAATGCGATTCACAACACCTGTAACGACCTGATCAATATATGCTCTTTGTGCGTGGCTGGGGCGGTCCACATAGACCGGATTTTCGCCGGAGAGTTTATTATAGTACTCTTTTTCCAGCCGGGTAGCAATTACAAGTTCAGGATCGTCACCCGTAAATTCCCGGGCGTAGATCAAATGAATTGCCAATTCTCTGGCATTGGCTCTGGTCATAAAACCACTCCTTACTGGCGAACGATACCGCAGACATTTACATCTACGGAGGCAATTTTGATGCTTGCCATTGTTTCCAGCGCGCTGGTGACGGTGGTTTGAATCTCCTTGGCCACATCCACAACACTATGACCGTAACTGATGTTTACATTGCATTCAACAGAAACGGAATTATCTTCCAGTACGGTGATTTTTGTGCCTTTGCCCCAGTTCTTTTTGCCAATCAATTCAACAATATCAACACCGGGTTTTGTGTTTAAATTCACAACGCCGTCAACTTCGCTTGCAGCATAGGCAACGATCGCAGCAATAACATCCTCAGAAATCATCGTAGAACCGTTATCCTGCAAATGCTTTACATACTGTTTGTTTTCAGCCATGGAAATACCTCCTTAATAACAGCCGCAGTAAGAATGCGACACACTTTTGTTTATTGTACCACAAATTTATAAAAATACAATAGTTTTCTTCAACTTGTGTTACCGGCAGATTAGAAGAAACCCCCCAGAAAATGACTCTGGGGGGTTCTCTTATTTGACTTCAACCACATAAATTTGTTCTGTCGTAAACTTAGATTGATTCAGGATAATATCTGTTACAACGGCAACATCCTGTTGCTGCAGGCCACCTTCCGGTGCAGCAACTGCCACAGAAATTGCTTCATCGGATATGTAAGCGACACAATCTGCATATCCTTTTGCGATCACAAGGCTCTCGATCTGCGCTTCGTTAAGCGCCATATTCACCAATTCCTGCAACTGTGTACCGGATTGGCTTGCTTCCACATCTCCGTATGCCATTGCTTCCTGCAAAAGGCTGACTGCGCTATCCCTTGCCTCTTGGCGGGAAAGACGTACTGCCGCAAAGTAATCAGACATCGTGTTGATTCCATCGTCGTTATTTGTGCTGTCGTCTGCCATTACTAATTTATCTGCGGACATAATCTTGTTTTCGTCCAGTGTATTTGTTAAATCAGCCACCGACTGATCCTGACCATATGCCCAGTTTGCATATATGCCACCGCATACCGTTAAGAGTACAGCGGCTGCTACAATGTTCTTCTTCCATTTTTTCATATTGCTATGCCTCCCATTCATTTCATTTTGAGCACACATATGTTATCCGTGCTAAGTCCCGTAATTTTTGCAACGGCCTGTGTGATTGCAAGACGAACAGCTGCACTATCCGCACCTTGACATACCACAACTGCGCCGCGATAGATCGGTGGATTCATTTGCTCGATCAATCCGCTTTCATTTCGCTCTGAATCTGTAATGATGACGGTTTCAGTTCTTGTTGTGCTTTCGGACGAATCGGTATTTGTGATATACTGCGTCCTTTCACCGCTGGCGATCGACAGCATTACCTGCACCTTCCCTGCCCCGTCAATTGACTGTAACAAATCAGCCAGTTCCTTACTTTCAACACTGATATTTTCTGTCTGCTGCGGAGCGCTGATACTGTCTTTCTGCATAACTTCACTTTTTCCCGGCAGCAGCAACAAAACGACGCCAATGATCAAAATAATTACTGCGTAACGATACTTGGCGATTACGCTCTGCAACTTACCGGTTATCTTTTTTAATTCCATTTTTGATTCTCCTTTGGAATTCCCAGCTGCTCCTCCATATAAGTTCCCATCACACTTTTGGCGTAGGGAGATACAGCGCCTGTGACTACCGCCCCACAGGGGACCGAATTGTTGTTGTCATCCAGTTCCACCTCCACAGCAATCTGCAAACCCAAATTGTTGGCTTTGTCCAAAATATATGCTTCCACTTGTGTCTTTATGATTCCTGCAGCGGTCTGAGCAGCAGAGTTTTTTCCGTCCTCCACATACCGGTCGGCATCGACAGAAATATCTGTATAGAAAGCGGTTATATTCTGAAACGATATATTTGCAAGCGGCGCGATGATCGTAATAGCCATCAAAAGTCCACTGAGCAGATTTACCATCTTCCCCGATGCTGTCTTTTCCTTCATTAAACTTCGCACGACCCCGCATATAATGGCTGCGATCACGATCCGAAGGATATAGTTTTTTATACTGTCCATCAAGACATTCCCTTCATAAAACAAACAAGGCTGATAAGCAACAGAACACAAACTGTTCCGATCATAGCCAGAATGATGCCCATTCCGGTTGAGAAATTATTGATAAGTGTAACTGTCTGCTTGTTTCCGAAGATATTGCAGACCGCACCTGTGAGTTTCAGTAACAGATACTGGATACCGATCTCCAAAAATGGGCCGATAAATACGGCTATGATCGCAAGCACACCGTAAACACCTGCGGCGTTTTTCATAATGCCGGCGCTGACTAAGATCGTCTCAGATGTATCGGCCAATACCTTACCAATGACCGGTACAATGCCGGATATGGTCAGTTTTGTGGCTTTTAACGCAGATGCGTCAACAGTGCCGCTGATAACGCCTGTGATGCTGATATATCCCGTAAAAATATATAATACTGTTTTTAAGCACCAGGTGATACCTTTTTTTACGGTATCCCGAATTTTATCAAGCATTTCTTCTTTCACTGCGCACCCAGCCACACACAGGCAAAGGAAGACATATAGCCCTGGCACAACAAGGCGTGAGATCGCAGAGGTCAATACGGAGTTAAACAAAACCGTTCCCGTATAAAGAGCGGCAGATGATGTAATGCCCCCTTGCGCTGCCATAGCAGATGTCATAACCGGCAGAAGAAGTTTGCTGTATTCACTCATCTGTGTAATTGTATTTGTACCCAGTTGGATCATTGAATGAACGGGATCTAACAGTAAAAGTCCGATCACAACTGCACCGGTCAGTTGGATCACATTGGACGCATCATCTGAAATATTGGATAATATCCGCATCAGCAACACTGTGGCAACCAAAGATAGACAAACACCGGTTGCGCTGGCCAACGATGGACGTAGCGCAAAAATTGCAGTTTTGAGCACATATAGAAGTCCGTCTGTAAATGATTCGGTTTCTTTCGGCATATATTGCTGGGCAGATTCCGGCGCCTCTGGCGCCTGATATTCCACTGCTGACACCGGTAAAATCACGGTGCAAAGAAGCGCTATCAGTATAATCCATTTCTTCATACGTTGCTTAAAATCTTATCAAGTAATGATATCAACTTCTCAAACACAGGAATTGAGAGCCACAATACGACGCAAGAGGATAAGATCTGAACCACTTTTCCCATGGATTCATTACCTGCATCCTTACAAACAAGAGTAGTGATCTCTGCGATCAGCCCAATACCTACCGCCTTTAGCATTACTGTCAGCAGACCATCGTCCAACTGTCCTAAACCGGCAACACTTTGTACAAATGTAATTACCGGTTTCAAAAAGGAGATCGATGCAAGGGCGACAGTCGAACAGACGGATAAAGTTAAAAGCACAGAAATGTCCTTACCTGACTTATTCAAACAGATCCAGAGGATCAATGCCGTTAAAACGCAGGCAGTTGCTTTGAAAAAGATACTCATTACAAATCGAAAAGTCGTTTTACCAAGTCAAATAAATCGGAAATTTTTTGCGCAACCATCATTAAGACAACGATCAAACCGGTTAGTGTGGTCATTGTAGCTTGCTCTTCCCTGCCGGATCGTGTCAGAACCTGGTTGAGTATCGAGATAATGATGCCCATTGCGGCGATCCTAAATATTAAATCCACTTCCATAGTCAGTTAAATCAATAAAATGGCAAGAGATGCGCCTGCACAAAGCCCCAATGTCTGATAACTTCTTAGGCGTGATTCACGGTTACTGCCAAGAATATCAAGATTTCGTTTACACTCGCTTCGTACCGCGTCCAATCCCTTTAATTGTCCTTCCATATCAAATCTGCCGACGGTTTTTCCGAATAGTTCCAATGTATTCTTAGTGATGGCCGGAATATTTTTTGAAGTGCGCAGTGCTTTTGCCACACATGCTTCCATATCCGGTGAAAGTTGCGCATCCATTTCTTGGGCAAGTATCTCAAAGAAATTCCCCGGAATATTCGGAAAATCTGCGGCAACGCGTCTGCACAAAATTGGCAGCGGCGTTAGCCGATATCGAAGTTCGCATTCCATATAGTCCAGAATTCCGATCAGATTCCGCAATGCTTTCTCCTCTGCTCTGTGATTTGCTGCAATGCGAAACCCCACACTTGCGCAGGATACAACTACAAAAAGTGCACCGAGTATTTTTGCTATCATACTTATATCCTTTCCAATGTCCAGGACTTGTCCCTGTGCAAAACGATCACATTCGTAAACAAATTGTACCGGATCAACTGCTGATAGATAGGTCGGGTCTTAAGATCATATACAGAACCTGCATGTGCTGTTGCTAACAAGTGAACACCGCACCAACCGGCTTGTAGCAATGCATCTGCATCCGATTGGGCTGTAATTTCGTCAACTGCGATCCATCTGGGGTTCATACTGCGAATGACAGCATCCACTCCGTCTGCTTTCCTGCAACCTGCCAAGATATCCGATCTTTCCCCTGCTTGATAACAGTGACTCCCTTTATAAAGAGGAAAAATTTCTTCTCTTTCATCGATGACCGCAACACTTCCCTGCCCAGAATTGGATTTTTGTCGGATCAAATCGCGCAAAAGTGTAGTCTTCCCGCTCCCTGGCGGTCCGATTATCAAAATGGAGTCCTGAATGTTTGCTGCTTTTTGTGCGCAGCCATAGAAATCGCGGGACACTCGGATACACAAGGATGTGGGCTGCGAGATACCTGTCATCTTGCCGTCAAATACAGTGCATACGCCACAGATTCCAATGCGGTGACCGCCCTGTCCGGTGATGAATCCTTGTCCTACAGTACCGGCTGCCCAAGGTGAGTATTCGGATGCGGCATTGATCACGAAGGCAATGTCGTTTTTTGTTGTTTCCTGCGATAAATACTTATATGTAGATTGAAATACCAGTTCCGGTGGTTGTCCGATTCGCAGACGCAATTCCTGCAGATCATCTTTTCCAAGTGTATCCACGTCTTGTCGTATTCTGTGGGGCAACAGATTCAGATATGCTTGCCACGCGCATTTCATTTGCATCACTCCTGCTTAAGACTATGCTTGTACCTTGATATTATGCAAACTTAACGATGATTAAAAAATAAAAACGGCTGACAGATTTCTGTCAGCCGTTATGCTTGCTATTTACTTCTTCGCAATAGAGATTAGTCGAACAATGATAGGGCTAAGGAACAGGTTTGTTGCAAGTTCAATTAAGAAATTGGTTCCTGCCAGGCCAAGGAACATATAACTTGCGGCGTTGGCAAAACCCGCGGCAGTTCCCCACTGTGCAATGGTTTCATAGAAAAACAGTTTACAACCGATCAGGAACACACCGGTATTCACGATGGGACAGATCACTGCTGCAATCACCACCGCAAGGTAACGATTGTTTCTTGAGATGTACTTGAAAACACCTTCTTCACAACACTCGCCAATTCCGTATTGCGATTTAATGACAGGCATTCTGTTCATTGTGCGCTTGTTCAACAATTGCAGAACGAATTTATATGCCAGACCGGAGCACAGACCTGCAGCAGTACCCTTCACCAGCACAGTAAGTACTGTCCCAAGCGGGTCAATGACCATAAAAGCCGCTGCATCACCGCTTGCCAAAACTGCAACACCGAATACAAAGCCCAGCCATGCGCCGGCCTGCCAGCCATAAACTGCCGCGCCTACAACGATGGGAAGCAGCACAAGTGAGATGGAAAACACACCAAATCGAATGCCGCCGCCGAGGAATTGCAGGACCAATACAATTGCTGTAAACAGACCCACTCCAACGATTCTTTTAACCTTGCTGTTCATAAAATTTTCCTCCTACTGTCGCTCCGGATATACCGGATGCAATGTAATATTTGCTGATAAATCAGCTTGTTCTAAAACGGGAATATCCCGGAATAGATAGTTAGAAGTCATCGGTAACACCAGAGTCCTCGTCGTCATCCAAATCGCCAAAGTTCATTTGGGCTGTTCCGCCGCTACGCATAACCGCCCACTGTTCTTTGGTGATGAGAATATCTCTGGGTTTACTGCCCTGGAAGGGACCGACAATGCCACGTTCTTCCATTTCGTCCACAATCCGAGCCGCACGGGCATAACCAAGTTTCAGTCGCCGCTGCAACATAGAAACAGAAGCCTGGCCCGTTTCCATGATCACATCAACAGCGGCAGGAAGCATTTCATCGCCTGCCAATTCATCAGAATTTGGTTCGGCATCTGCGGCAGCGGACTTATTGCCTGTCTGCATTGCCTTACGCTCAATTTCCTCAATAACCTCTTGATCGTAGTTGGTCTTGAAGTTCTCTTTCACATAAGTGGCAACCGCTTCCACCTCAGGATCACTGACAAAGCAACCCTGAACGCGCTTGGGTTTTCCGTTACCAATGGGCGCATAGAGCATATCGCCCTTGCCCACCAGTTTTTCTGCGCCTTGGGTATCCAAAATAATACGGGATTCCATCGCAGAAGCAACGGAGAACGCAATTCTAGAGGGAATATTGGCCTTCATAAGACCTGTAATAACATCGGCAGAAGGACGTTGTGTTGCAATGATCAAATGGATGCCTGCAGCACGACCCATTTGCGCGATTCGGCAGATGGATTCTTCTACTTCCTTTGCAGCTACCAGCATCAAGTCAGCAAGTTCGTCGATGATTACCACGACCTGCGGCAGTTTCCGCGCGTCGGTTTCCTGACTTTCAACAATACTGTTATAGGATTCCAGATCACGCACGCCTGCGTCAGACATAGCCTTGTAGCGACGCATCATCTCGGACACGGCCCATTGCAGAGAGCCTGCAGCCTTTTTAGGATCGGTAACAACAGGGATCAGCAGGTGTGGAATGCCGT
>JAFQDY010000151.1 GCA_017399325.1 Oscillospiraceae bacterium | reverse complement strand
TTGATGTTGTCTGTGATGGGGACTTCTATTGTCACCTTGACTTGCGTGTTCTTGGTAAACACAATGCGATGAACGCGCTGGCTGCAGCGGGTACGGCGTGGATGCTGGGTGTTCCCGGAGAGTGTGTAACAACAGGGCTTGCAACCTTTACGGGCGCAGAGCGCCGCCTGCAATTCAAGGGCAAGTTTAAAGGCGCGGATATCTATGATGACTATGCCCACCATCCCGACGAATTGGCGGCTACCGTGGAGGCTGTGCGTACGATGGACTACAAACGGTTGATCGTAGCATTTCAACCCCACACATACACACGGACAAATGCATTGTTCGATGACTTTGTCAGAGAACTGAAAAAGGTAGACCTGCTGGTACTGGCGGAAATCTACGCTGCAAGAGAGCGCAATACGATCGGTATTTCCTCTATGGACTTGCAAAAGCAGATCCCCGGTTCTGTGTACTGCCGGACGTTGCCGGAAGTTACAGAATATCTGCGTACTGTTGCCTGTGAGGGGGATGTGATTCTGACAGTTGGCGCCGGTGATATTTTCCGCGCCGGTGAAGCCCTGTTAAAGTGACGCTGGTTTAGCGAGGTTAAGTTATGCGCAAATTGAATGTATGTGTATTGTTTGGCGGCATCAGCCCGGAACACGAGGTATCCTTGCGTTCGGCTGAATCTGTGCTGAACAATATGAACCCTGAAAAATATAATATTTTCCCGGTTGGTATCACAAAGGAAGGCAATTGGATCCTTTATGGCGGAACAGATTATTCTGCGTTGCCGTCCGGTCAATGGCTGGATTGTCCCGATAACCGTCAGGCAATGATCTCGCCTGTGCGCGGTCAGGGCCTCGTTGTTTTTGAAGAGGACGGCTTATGCAGAGAGAAAATCGATGTGGTGTTTCCTGTTCTTCACGGCGAAAACGGTGAAGACGGCGCAATGCAGGGCCTGATGCAGATGGCGGGGATCCCTTGCGTTGGTCCTCGCGTGTCTGCCTCTGCGGTTGCAATGGATAAGACGCTGACCAAGTTGGTGGCAGACAATGCAGGCATACCTCAGGCCGCGTGGCTTTTGGTGCGAAACAGCAATTTGCAGAATCGTATTGACGAAGTGATCCGGTCAGTGGAAGAAAAGTTTACCTATCCCGTTTTTGTAAAACCCGCTGGCACAGGTTCTTCTGTTGGCGTATCAAAGGCTGCAACCAGAGAGCAACTGCACGATGCATTGCTGCGCGCAGGTATCTATGACGAAAAGATCCTTGTTGAGGAATTTATCGACGGCTGCGAAGTGGAAGTTGCTGTTCTCGGCAACGGCAGTCCGGTTGCTTCTGTTGTGGGCGAAATCGATTCCGGCGCTGACTTCTATGACTATGATGCGAAGTATGTTTCCGACACATCGGTCGCCTATATTCCTGCCCGTATTCCCGAAGATGTAGCGGAAATTTTGCGGGAAAAGGCTATCCAGGTCTACAATGCCATTGGCTGCAGAGGCCTGAGTCGTGTGGATTTCTTTGTGACTCGCGATGATAATCGCGTTGTATTCAACGAGATCAACACCATTCCCGGTTTCACTTCTATTTCTATGTACCCGAAACTGTTTGCGGCCAGCGGAATCCCTTATGGGGAACTGATCGATCAACTGCTGCATCTGGCGATGGAGGCATAAGAGATGAAGAAGACAGTTGTGCTGTCCATAAGAGGACGACAGCACTACGCGGAACAGCAGCCGGATGTTATCGAACTGGTAACGGAAGGTACATTGGAGCGAACGGAAGACGGCTTCCGGATCAGTTACGAAGAGAGCGATCTGACCGGTCTTGATGGCGTAAAGACCACATTCTATGTAAAAGAAAAAGAGATGTCCCTGACACGAGAGGGAAACCTCAACTCCCATATGGTCTTCCGGGAAGGTGTGCCCCACGACTCGTTGTACGAGATGGGATTCGGCGCGCTGATGCTTACGGTGTGCGCCACAAAGGTGGAATCCAATTTAACCGAT
>JAFQDY010000150.1 GCA_017399325.1 Oscillospiraceae bacterium | reverse complement strand
TGCCATCTTATCGAATGTCTCCTGGGGGAAGCGGCTGGTCTTGTCCACTTCCTCTGCAAGGGGCGCCACTTCGTTGTTAGCAAAATCTCGAATCATTTTCGCAAGCATATTCTGCTCACGGGTAAGTTCAAAGGTCATATGTATCACTCCTATTTTTGTATCAGATCAGGATGTTGCGTCGCTTGGCCTGATAAGTCAATTTATCCCGGAAATCCGGATGGGCAATGGCGATCAGCGCCTTTGCCCGCTGGGACAGGGTCTTGCCCCGGAGTTTGGCGACGCCGTATTCCGTCGCGATGTAGTCCACATCGTTTTTGCTGGTGGTCACGATGGCGCCGGGGGTAAGGGTGGAAACGATCCGGCTGACAGAGCCGTTCATTGCCGTGGAGGGAAATGCGATAAAACTTTTTCCGCCGGCAGATTGGGTCGCGCCCCGCACATAGTCCACCTGACCGCCGGAGCCGGATATGTGGTGAGTACCAATGGACTCGGCACAGACCTGTCCGAAGATATCCACCTCAACGGCCGCATTGACAGAAACGAAATTGGGGTGCTGGGAAATCACCGCAGGGTCATTCACATAGTCCACCGGCAGGAAGACGAAATCGGGATTATTGTCGATGAAATCGTACATCCGCTGGGAACCGAAGGCCATTGTCGCCACGGTTTTTCCGGTATGGATCGGTTTGCGCGTATTGGTCACCGCGCCGCTTTGGATCAGTTCCACCATACTGTCGGTAAACAGTTCGGTATGGATACCCAGATCGTGCTTTACTTTCAGCGCCATACCCACCGCCTCGGGAACACCGCCAATACCCAGTTGAATGGTGGCGCCGTTAGGTACTTCTTCCGCGATCAAACCGCCGATGGTGCAGCTGATGGGGTCGATCTCCGTAGGGGGCAAGGTAGGCAAGGGTGCGTCATGCTCGCACAGGGCTGTTACCTGGGATATGTGGATCTTCGGGCCGTTGAGGGCGCGGGGCACATAGCGGTTGACTTCCAGGAAGATATGCTTGGCTTTCTGGAACAACTGGGGACTGACTGAGCCCACAATGCCTGTGCTGAAATACCCCTGTTCATCCATAGGACTGACCATAGTAAACATGGTATCTACCGGCGTATAGTCCCGAAACAGTTGGGGCATATCCCGGTAATAGCAGGGCATCACATCGGCCCGTCCTTCATTGATAGCCGTTCGCAATCGCGCGCCGGAAAACCAGGAAACAGGGGTCAAGCCATTGTGGGCAGCAGCGGTAAGGGCGCCATGCTCGCGCAGGTCCAGCATAGTATGCAACTGAACATCTCTCATCCCGCCCTGCGCTGCCCGGTCTCCCAGGGCATCCATTAAAGCGGGGGGGACGGCGGCGGCAATGTCGGTGCAGCAACTCCACCCATCTTCTACCATAGCAGCAATTTCCGCCGGCAGGCGTCGTTTGGCCCGGTATAGTTCTTGGAATGTCATTTTTGATACTACTCCGTTGTTTATTTCATAAAGAGTAATAAACGAAAGCGTGTCAATCTTTCGTTTTCTTGAAGAACTTGAGGATATGGTCGCCAATAAGGACCACTTCTCCCCGCTGATTGACCACCGTGAGATGGCCTACCGTTTTCTTGGTTTCATTGTCTACCGAGATCAGTTCATAAGAGGTGTTCAGAGTATCGCCGAACAGCACAGGCTTGATAAAGCGCACATGTTCGTAGCCGGCAGAAAGATAACTGATCCCCGCATCTTCCATCTCCTGGAATTTGGCATTGAGCAGTTCTGTCTCGGCGGCGCTGGCGATGGAAAAGGTAAGCATACCGTGGGCCACCCGCTGACCGATGTCGGTGGTTTTCATATACTGGTCGTTGAGATGGACTCTGTTCATATCGCCGCTAATACCGGCAAACAGATACACATCGGACTCGCTGACCGTTTTGGAAGAGTAGGCGGTAAAGCCTACCTCATAGGGGATCGTAAAATCATGGCTCATAGCATGACCTCCATAGTAAATTTGTCAATTGCTTCTGGCAGGATATTGCTGGTCGGTTTGCAGCAGGCATTCTTCTTTGCTCTTGCCGGGGCAATTTTCCTGTGCCGAGCAACTTTTCGCGCACACATCAATGTCCATTTGGCAGGAGCCGCCTGCTTCCACGGCATACATATCTGTGATCCGTACCTCTTTCCCAAGCACTGGGCAAACCGCGGTTTTGGAACTTTCCACGACCATGGCTGTTAACCCAGTTCTGTACCCACGATGGACACGGCAGAAACGCAGGAATAGGGCGTGCCGCCCATATTGTGGGTCATACCCAGTTTCATATTGTCCCGCTGGCGGGCGCCGGCCCGACCGTGGAACTGAAGCCAGGACTCATAGAGCATCCGGATACCGGTGGCGCCGATGGGGTGACCGAAGGACTTCAGGCCGCCGGAGATATTGACAGGAAGTTCGCCGTCCCGGTCAAATACGCCGTCCATTGCGTCCTTCCAACCCTGTCCCCGTTCACTGAAACCCAGATCCTCGTAGAGCATCAGTTCGGTAATGGAGAAACAGTCGTGGACTTCCGCCAAGGATATCTCCTTCCGGGGGTCTGTGATGCCTGCCTCAGCATAGGCCGCCGCGGCGGCTTTTTGGGTCTCCACCACGGTGGTGAAGTCGTAACTCTGGTGCTTTTCGCTGTGGGCAGGACCTGCAGCGATCTGCAGAGCCTTCACATACATGGGGTCTGCCCGGTACTTTTTCGCATCCTCGGTGCGCACCACGATGGCGCAGGCGCAGCCGTCAGCCACACCGGAGCAATCGTAAATGGTAAGCGGATAAGCGATGTAAGGCGCGTTCAAAATAGTCTCAAAGGGCACTTCCTTCTGGAACATTGCCTTGGGGCTGAGGGCGCCGTTGGCGTGATTTTTGTACTCGATGCGGCTTAAGGTATGACGCATCTGCTCCTCGGTCAGGCCGTATTTTGCCATATAAGCAGTGGCAGAGGGCGCAAATAGGGCCGGAGCGCTGGGGTCGGGGTTGGTGCGGTCATTTTCCCAGTTGGGGATGGCCAGACCGCTGTAGCCGCCGTCTTTCAATTTCTCTGCGCCGATGGCCATAGCCACATTGCAGGCGCCGGAAGCAACGGCATAGCAGGCGTTGCGGAAAGCATCGGTGCCGGTGCAGCATTTGTTTTCCACACGGGTCACCGGCTTATACTGAATTTTCAGCCGATTGGAAAGGGTATCGCCGGCAAGACCGGAGGAATACGTTCCAAACCAAAATGCGTCAATGTCATTGATCTCCATACCGGCATCGGCCAGGCATTCCTGCACGGCCTCCACCATCAGGTCTTCCATGCTGCAATCGAAGCGCTCGCCAAACTTGGTGCAGCCCATACCGATCACGGCAACTTTATCTCTGATTCCCATTGCCATTGCCTCAATCCTCCTTTTGCAGTTTCAGTACTGCCTTCCAGAAGTATGTGCGGATACCGTCTACAGTCTGGAGACACCGGAAGGTCATTTCCACCGGCGCGCCTACCTTGACCTGATCCAGTTCCGCATCCACCAGGAAGGTGAACATACGGCCGCCGCCTCCAAAATCCACCACCGCAACCACATTGGGCGGATCCTGGGATTCTGCCAGATAGTCAACGGTAAAGGTCTGGATCACCGCGTTGCGTCCGTAGAAACGGTAAGGCTCTGTTTCGTCCACCGCATTACACTCCACACAGATACGGGTGGGCGGGAACTGGGGCGTTCCGCACTTTTTGCAGCGGCAGCCGTAGAGGGCCAGATTCTTCTCGGGGATCCGGTAGTATTCCGGCAGCGAAGAACGCATAGTCCGGGGTCTTCTTGCAGGTTCGCAGTTGAGAAGTCCCCGCCAACGCAGATACTTCTCATAGTTCATCGTGTTCTTTTTATTGTTGATCCGTCGGGTCAGATTGGGCCGGGCGCCGGGCTGTTCAATGGCCTCGGTCACCGTAAAGACGATGGCGTCGCAACCCTCGCCATAACCCAAATAGAGGATCTTATCGCCGGGGGCAGCGGTCTCCAAAGCGCCTACCAGCATCATAGGCGCGCAGGCAGCGCCGGTGTTGCCCACCATCACATAGTTTCCGTCCTGGACCTGTTCCGGCGCAAAACCTAACTTTTTGGCCATAGCCGCCTGATAGCGGGCCACATGGGCGTAGATAACCACTTTGGAAAAGTCCGAAGGCTGCAAACCTGCCTTTTCCATAACGGTCTTGCCGGCCTTCAGCATAACTTTGTTATAGAATTCCTCGATGGCAAAGCGGTCTTCCCACAGACGGACGAACCGGCTTTCTTTATCCCGCCACAGGTCGTGGAAGTCGGCAGAAATGTTGGCGGTGGCAGTGATTTCGGCGATCACATCTGTGTCGCCCATCAAAAATGCTGCGCCGCCATCACCGAAGTTCAGTTCGTTGGGGCCGTCAGCCGCGCCCAAACGGCAATCGGCAATGCCCACCAGGATCTCCTTGCCTGCCGCTGCAGCGTCGGCAGCTGCAAGCATCGCGGCAGAACCGGCCCGCAGTGTGCCTGCAAAATCGGCGGTGCGGATCTCTTTTCGGGTGTCCAGCGCGCCGGACAGTACGGTGGCGCACTGTTTTTCGTCATAAGGGGCGGTGGTGGAGGCGAAATATACGCCGTCCAGTTTCTTTGTATCATAGCCGGCAGTACAATCCAGCGCTGCTGCAACAGCCATAGTAATGCTGTCTTCGTCATAGTTGGCAACGGCGCGCTCGCCGGGGGGTGTCTTTTTTCCGTAGGCCTCTCCGATCTTCTTTCGCGTCAGTCGGTTGAAAGGCACATACGCACCGCAGCGTTTGATTCCGATCATTGGGTTTCCTCCTGATACATAGTCTTGACTTGGCGGACAACACCACCCGCCGAAACGGATGGTGTTGCCCTCAGTTTCCTTTTCTCTTTTATCCCTTTGCCTTCAGGCCGGTCTGCATAGCGCCGTCCACCCAGATGTGCTGGCCGCTGATGAAGCCGGAATCTTCGCTGGCGAAGAACAAAACAGCTTCCGCAATATCATCGGGCGTTCCGAAATGACCGGTAGGCTGGGCCTTTTTCCAGTCCTCAAGAACGCTGTCGGGCACAGAATGGAGCATGGGGCTCTCAATGGTGCCCGGGCAGATGGTGTTGCAGGTAATACCGTGCTTGGCGTTTTCCAGCGCGATGACATTGGAGAATGCAATGACACCGGCTTTGGTCGCGGAATAATTGGCCTGACCGACATTACCCCGGCAAGCGGAGGAAGACATACAGATGATGCGGCCGTACTTTTGGTTACGCATAGGCCAATAGCAGGCCTGGGTCATCAGGAACATACTCTTTAAGTTGACGCGGATCACATCGTCCCACTGCTGCTCGGTCATCTTGTAGAAGATGGCGTCCCGGTTGATACCGGCATTGTTGACCAGGATATCCACAGTGCCCCATACATCCACCACCGTTTGCACCATACGGTCGGCATCGGCTTTCAGGCCCACATCGCCTACCAGACACATAGCCGTACCGCCGGCAGCGGCGATCTCGTCAACGGCAGCCTTGACCGCCTCTTCCTTAATATCAATAAGCGCCACTCTGGCGCCTGCAGCCGCCAGCCGCTTGGCTACGCCGTAGCCAATACCCTGTGCAGCGCCTGTTACGATCGCAACGCGTCCTTCTTTGATAGCCATATTTATTGTCCTTCTTTCTTAAAAATTCAATTTTTTACTGTTTTCCGAATGCGCCTGCGGCGGTCAGATCCGCCATTTGCTGATCGGTAAAACCAAGTTCGCCTTTGAAAACTTCATCGGCGTGCTGATTCAGTTCCGGACCGGGTTTGATCTCGGCAGGTGTAGCGGACAGGTGGATATGCTCGCCACGGGCCTTGACGGTGGGAACGGAAAGTTGGGGTGTGGGGAAGTCGATGATCATATCCCGGGCAATAAAGTGCTCGTCGTACTGCAGATCCTTCAGTTTCGTGATCTTGGCGCAGGGAACGCCTGCTTCCCGCAAGATCCTCTGGGCTTCGTCAATGCTGGGCAGCGTGTTCAGCCAACCTTCGATGGCTTCCACCACACGTTCCCGGTTGGCGGGGATGGCCCGCTTGCCGCTGGTGTTCAGATCCGGGTCGTCTATCAGTTCGGGTCTGCCCATCAGATTGCACAGGATCTCCCACAGTTTGGGATTCAGCGCAGCGATGGTAATACTGCCGTCGTTGGCATTGAATACGCCGTAGGGTCCCAGGATCACGTGGTGGTTGCCGGCCCGATGGGTAGAAGGATCGCAAATGGCAAGTTCGGTGTGGTCATTCATAGCCAGACCGCATTCGGCCAGCGCGATGTCGATATGCTGACCCTCGCCGTTGCCGCCGTGGTCGCGGTAGTACAAAGAGCCGGCGATGGCGCCGAAACCGTTGTAGGCGCAGGCATAGTCACAGATAGAAGGACCGATCTTGACGGCAGGCAGTTCGCCATAGCCGGTGGTTTCGATCAGTCCGCTGACAGCCTGGGCGATCATATCGTAGCCGGGCAGATCCCGGTAAGGGCCATTCTGTCCGAAAGCAGAAGCAGAGAACATGATCAAGTGGGGAAACTCCGGATGCAGATCCTCCCAACTTAAGCCCAGACGGGCCATAACGCCGGGCTTGAAACTCTCGATGAGCACATCCGCGGTCTTGAGCAGTTCCTTGAACAGGCGCTTGCCCTCGGGATTTTTTACATCCAGCACCACAGAGCGCTTGCCCCGGTTGAGCCACAGATTGGTCAGGCTTTTGCCTTCCACATAGGGGGTAAAGCCGTGGCTATCGTCACCCAGAACGGGTTTTTCCACTTTAATGACATCTGCGCCGAAATCGGCCAGCATGGCGGCGCACAGAGGACCGGCCACATTGTTGCCGAAGTCAATGACGCGGACGCCTTCAAACATTTTTTTCATTCCAAATCACCTCATAAATAACGCCCGGCACACAGCCAAAGGCTCTTTTTACAGATACTCATACATTTCCACCAACACGCCGCCGGTGGCTTTGGGGGAGATAAAGGCCACGTGGACCACAGGGTCGGTCAGATCTTTATCGATGAGCGCAATTCCCTTGCCCTCCAGTTCGGCAGTCAGGCCCACCAGATCCTTGACCTGAATGGAAATATGGTGCAGGCCGGGTCCCCGCTTTTCCAGGAACTTGCCCACCACACCTTCGGGGGAAGTGCCCTCCATAATTTCAAGTTGACACTCTCCGATACGAACCATACTGGAGATCTGCATCCGTTCGGGATATTCCGTGCGACTCTCCAAAATGCCGCCCAGATGCTCCACAAAGAAAGAGACCATCTTGTTGCCATCGGCAGCAACTACGCCCACATGGGCAATTCTTTCCGCAGGCATAAACACCCTCCTGTTCATCAATGTGATAAAATCCTTTGGACACGGTACTCTACCGATCTTAATTTGAATATTACATATTTTTCAGAATTTGTCAAGAAAAATGTTGACAAATAATTTTTTATCTGCTATAATGAAAAATTTATACGATTCATTGAACGAGTCAATGAACGAGTCAATGAATTGTCGCGTTTTTCAAAACAGTTTTTGTTTCCTTTCAACTTGACATATTTCATAACTTTGGATTACAATAGAACTGTGTCCCACAGGAGAGAACAGGAGGCTGCATATGAAAAAGACCGATTCAAAGCGCAAACGCCAGGCCCGCGAAACCAGAGAGCGGATCCTTTCCGCCGCCATCGCTTTGGTAGAAGAAAAAGGAATCGACGGCTTTACGGTTGACGATATTCAGGAGCGGACCGGCTGCTCCAGAGGCCTTTTTTATAATTATTTTCAGGGTTTGAACGACATCGTCTCCGAGATCGTAGGCGTGACCGAAAACCAGTATATCAGCATTCGGGATGAATTGCTGTCCGGCACAAGAGGCATGGAGAAGATCCTGCTTTTCCTCCAGTATGTGGCAAAGATCCACGACTACCACGACCAGCAGGAAGAAAAATCCCTCCTGCGCATCCATTATATCAATCTGCTGAAAAGCGCTGACAAAAGCACCTATGTGCTCTCCGACGACCGGCT
Source organism: Oscillospiraceae bacterium (assembly GCA_017399325.1). Classification (GTDB taxonomy): domain Bacteria; phylum Bacillota; class Clostridia; order Oscillospirales; family Oscillospiraceae; genus Faecousia. The sequence goes on along the minus strand of JAFQDY010000150.1, from coordinate 498 downwards.
GCTCTATGTGATCCTCCAGCAGGCGCTGCGAGAATGCGAGGAAGACGGCATTCTGGCAGACGGCACAGATGTGAAGCAGGCTGCCGATGATCTTGCCGTGATCCTGCGGGGATGCATTTTGGATTCCCTGTTCTCAAGAGATAAAGAATATGACATTATCGAACGGGTGGGACGGCTCACCGCCGCCTATCTTTCCGGTATCCATACAGACGGCGTTCGCCTCGGCGTTCCCGCCATCGAATCTGCCGATTCCCTTTCTTTGATCTCCACCGAGTATTACACCAGCCTGCGAAAAACCCAGACGACCGAGCAGGACACCCCCGACACACCGAACACATAATCAAAACATCCCCCTTGGTTGGGCAGTGCGCCATAGTGATAAATTGCCTAAAAAGGCGCGGATTTCCTCGATATTGCGTCAAAAATCCTGGCAATCCACCAAGGATTCCTGCGGTTTTTTCCTTATCTCAAGAAAATCCCCATCCTTTTTAGGTGCTA
>JAFQDY010000149.1 GCA_017399325.1 Oscillospiraceae bacterium | reverse complement strand
GAAAAAAATAAAAAAGCGACTCTCATTCACGAAGTCCACGATATGTGGCCGGCATCTCCTGTGGAGTTGGGCGGTATGTCCCGGAGCAACCCCTTTATCGTGGCGATGCAGATCGCGGAAAATGCTGCATATCGCAGGTCCGATTATGTGGTGTCCCTGCCTTCTTTGGCAGAGGGCTATATGAAGCAGCACGGTCTGCGGGACGGACGGTTCGTTTGCATCCGCAACGGCGTGGTTCTGGAAGACTGGGAAACCCCCGCCCCCCTGCCCCAAACCCATTTGGATACGCTGCGTGAACTGAAAAAGGAAAAATTCCTGGTGGGCTATTTTGGCGGACACGCCCTATCCAACGCGCTGGACACTCTGCTGGACGCAGCCAAACTGTTGGAAGGCACGAATATCCAAGTGGTCTTGGTGGGCGACGGTGTGGAAAAAAAGCGCCTGCAAAAGCGGGCGGAAGACGAGGGCATCAGCACTGTGACTTTCCTGCCTTCTGTGCCCAAACTGGCTGTGCCGTCTTTGGTGGAGTTTTTTGACTGCTCCTGTCTGACAGGACTGTCCTCTCCGCTGTACCGGTTCGGTATCTGTATGAACAAACTGTTTGATTCCATGATGGCCGCAAAGCCCATCATCTGCTCCATCGACACCCCCGATTCCATCCTCACCGACGAAAACTGCGGCGTGATGGTAAAAGCCGGCGACCCCGAGGCTCTGGCCCAAACCATCCGTGATCTGGCCAAGCTGCCCCCGGAGCAGTTGGAAGAAATGGGTCAAAACGGCCGGAAAGCCGCCATCGAACGGTACAACTACACCGCGCTCGCCAAACGCTTTGCAGACTTGTTTGTAAAATCTTAATATCAAGGAGTCGTGTTATGCTTTTATCCGAAGTAACCAAGGGCCTGAACGGGCAACTGATCTGTGATTCCGATTTTTCCTGCCTTGCATTTGCTACAGAAGCAGAGCAAACTGATTTTCTGACATTTCTGGAAAAGGAAAAGTTCCTTTCCGCGCTGGATAACCCCAACATCTCCTGCGTGCTGACCACGCCGGAACTGAAAGATAAGATCCCCTCCCATATTCGTGGCGTTTTCTGCTGCAGCCGTCCCAAAGCGGCTCTGTTTGAGATCCACAATGCTTTGGCTGCAAACGAAGATTACGCCGGAAAGCCTTTTGAGACCCGGATCGGCAAAAATTGCAACATCAGCCCCCTTGCCGCCATCGATGCCCACAATGTGGTAATCGGTGACAATGTGACCATCGAACCTTTCGTTACCATCAAAGGCTGGGTCAAGATCGGCAACAATGTGACCATTCGCAGCGGCGCTGTGGTGGGCGCAAAGGGATTCTCTTTCTCCAACGACCAAAACAACGATCCTTTGTCGATCATCGATTGCGCAAGGATCGTGATCGAAGACAATGTGGAACTGTTTGAGCAAGTTGTCATTTCAACAGGCCTGTTCCCCTGGGAAGTTTCCCGGATCGGCGAAAACTCCAAACTGGATGTGCAGGCCTTTGTTGCCCACGGTTCCCATGTGGGTAAAAACTGTATGCTGGTGGCCGGCTGCAGATGCTGCGGCAATGTGAAGATCGGCGACGGCTGCTGGATCGGCCCCGGCGCGGTGATTTCCAACCGTGTGGAAGTAGGCGCCGGCGCGCGTGTTTCTTTGGGCGCGGTGGTGACCAGAAATGTCCCCGCCGGACAGACCGTTTCCGGCAACTTTGCCATTGAACACACCAAATTTATGCAAAACCTGAAAAATTCCGTGAAAGAAGGATAAAAAGGAGTTTGTCTGTATGGAATTTATTGATCTGAAGGCCCAATACGCCGCATTAAAAGAAGAAATCAACGCCAACGTTCTGGCAGTTATGGAATCCGCCCGTTTTATCGGCGGCCCTGAGGTGAAGGAACTGGAAGAAAAATTGGCCGCTTTCGTAGGCCGCAAGCACTGCGTGACCTGCGCCAACGGCACAGACGCATTGCAGATCGCCTATATGCTCTATGGTATCGGCGAAGGCGACGCGGTTTTCTGCCCCGACATTACCTTCATCTCCTCCACAGAACCTTCCAAAATGCTGGGCGCGACCTCCGTATTCTGCGACATTCAGCCGGATACCTACTGCATCTGCCCCGAAAGTCTGGAACGGCAGATCAAGGCTGTTTTGGACGAGGGAAAACTCACCCCCAAAGCAGTTGTGGCAGTTGATATTTTGGGTAACCCCTGCGATTACGACGCCATCAACGCCATCTGTGAAAAATACGATTTGATCCTCATCGAAGATGCCGCGCAAAGTTTCGGTGCTTCTTACAAGGGCAAAAAGTGCTGCTCTTTCGGTCAGATCGCAACCACTTCTTTCTTCCCTGCCAAGCCTTTGGGCTGCTACGGCGACGGCGGCGCCATCTTTATGGACGACGACGAACTGGCGGCCGTATGCCGCAGCATCTGCGTTCACGGCAAAGGCCCTCGCGGCAAATACGACAATATCCGTGTTGGCGTAAACTCCCGTCTGGACACCATGCAGGCCGCCATCCTGCTGCCCAAACTGAAGGCGATGATCGATCACGAGATCGACGACCGTCAGAAAGTTGCCGATGCCTACAACGCAGCCTTTGAAAAGGATTTCACCACTCCTTATGTGATTCCCGGCTGCCAGTCCATTTATGCTCAGTATGCCATTTTGGCCAAGGACACCGCAACCCGCGACAAGGTGATCGCTCACCTGACCGAAAAGAAGATCCCCAATATGATCTACTACCCCACTCCTCAGCATGCCCTGCCTGTATTTGTAGACGAGCCTGCCTACGGCGAGAAATTTACCAATGCAGACGATTATTGCGCCAGAACTCTCTCTCTGCCCATGCATCCCTATATGTCCGCAGAGGATCAGAAAACCGTCATTGACGCCGTTCTGGAAGCGCTGTAATATAAAGAAAATCAGATGAAATTGTAAAGGAGATCGACTGATATGTCTATCAAAGAACAACTGATTGAGAAAATTCAAAATAAAACTTTGTCTATGGGCGTTTGCGGCCTGGGCTATGTAGGCCTGCCCCTGGCCGTTGACAAGGCAAAGCACGGCTTCAAGACCATCGGTTTTGATGTGCAGCAGGAAAAGGTCGATATGGTCAACGCAGGCAAAAACTACATCGGTGATGTGGTGGATGCCGACCTGCAGGAACTGGTTGCCAGCGGTATGCTGAAGGCCACCACCGATTTCAGCAAGATCTGCGATGTGGACTTCATCGCTATCTGCGTTCCTACACCTCTGGATGCCCACCAGCAGCCGGACATTAGTTATGTGCGTTCCTCTGCCGAGGCCATTTCCAAGCACCTGAAGAAGGGCACTATGGTGGTTCTGGAATCCACCACCTACCCCGGCACCACCGAAGAACTGCTCAAGCCTATTTTGGAAAACGGCAGCGGCCTGAAGTGCGGCGAAGACTTCTATCTGGGCTTCTCCCCCGAGCGTGTTGACCCGGGCAACAAGACCTACAAGACCTCCAACACCCCCAAGGTGGTAGGCGCCATCGGCGCTGACGCTTCCGAGGTCATTTCTATGGTTTACTCCGCTATTTTGGACAGCGATGTACACACTGTTTCCTGCCCCGCAGTTGCAGAAATGGAAAAGATCCTGGAGAACACCTACCGCAACATCAACATCGGTCTGGTAAACGAACTGGCCATTTTGTGCAACAAGATGGGCATCAACATCTGGGAAGTCATCGACGCTGCAAAGACCAAGCCCTACGGCTTCCAGGCCTTCTATCCCGGCCCGGGCCTGGGCGGTCACTGCATTCCCCTTGACCCCTACTACCTGAGTTGGAAGGCCCGTGAATACGGCTTCCACACCTCTATGATCGAGTCCTCTATGATGATCAACGACCGTATGCCCGAGTACACCGTGGAACGGGCAGGCAAGATCCTGAACCGCCACAAGAAGGCTCTGAACGGCGCTAAGGTTCTGGTCCTGGGTGTTGCCTACAAGCAGGACATCGACGACTATCGTGAGAGTCCCGCTATCCATGTTATTGAGGAGTTCCACAAGACCGGCGCAAATGTAGACTTCTACGATCCCTACATCGCCAAGTACCGTGAAAAGGGTCAGTGGTTCGAGGGAATTCCCGCCATTAACACTGAGATCCTGAATTCTTACGATCTGGTCTGCATCACCACCGGTCACACCAATGTGGACTACAACATGGTCGCAAACGCAGGTGTTCCCGTGTTCGACTGCAAGAATGTAACAAAGAACATTGAAAACAAGACCAATATCGAAGTTCTGTAATCAATAAGGAGAACGATATGAATTATGCACTGATCGGTTGCGGCCGTATCGCAACCAACCATATCAAGGCTGTTTTGAACAACAAGTTGAATTTGGTAGCCGTCTGCGACGTGCTGCCCGAGGCTATGGAAAACTTACTCGCCAAGCACGGCCTGGAGAAGGACACTTCCATCAAGCGCTACACCGACTATAAGCAGATGCTGGCTGAAAACGACATCACTTTGGCCTCCATCGCCACCGAATCCGGTATCCATGCAGAGATCGCTCTGCACTGCATCGATTGCGGCGTGAATGTGATCATCGAAAAGCCGATGGCAATGTCCATTAACGATGCGGAAGAGATCATTCGCCGCAGCGAGGCTAAGGGCGTAAAGGTTGCTGCCTGCCACCAAAACCGTTTCAATGTGGCCATTCAGGAACTGCGTCGGGCTGTGGAAGCCGGCCGTTTTGGCAGACTGTCCCACGGCTCTATCCACGTTCGCTGGAATCGAAATGAAGGCTACTACACCCAGGCCCCCTGGCGTGGCACTTGGGCCCAGGACGGCGGCTGCCTGATGAATCAGTGCATCCACGGCATCGACCTGCTGCGCTGGATGATGGGTGAAGAAGTTGAGGAAGTTTACGGCGTTACTCTGCAGCAGTTCCACGATTACTTGGAGTGCGAAGATGTGGGTATGGCTGTTGTGAAGTTCAAAAACGGCGCCGTCGGCACCATCGAAGGCACCACCAATGTCTACCCCAAGAATCTGGAAGAGACACTGTATATGTTCGGCGAAACCGGTACTGTCAAGATCGGCGGCACTTCCACCAACAACATCGATGTATGGGACTTTGCCGACGAAAGTGATGCCGACCAAAAGAACAAAGGCCTGCAGGAGCAGACCTCCAACGTTTACGGCAACGGCCACACCAGCCTGTTTGCGGATATGATGGACGCCATCGAAAACGACCGCAAGCCTTATGTGGACGCGGTTGCCGGCAGAAACGCCCTGGAAATGATCCTGGCTATTTACCAGTCTGCCGCCACCGGCAAACCTGTCAAACTGCCCCTGAAAGATGTGGCATCCACTGACTTTACCGGGAGATTTGATAAGTAACAGCGAACACAACGCATTGAAAAAACAGGAGTTTACACTCCTGTTTTTTCTGTTTTTCAGCAAAGGCCACCGGTCGGTTTTGTCTATCCCATAAGGCGGCTTTTGGCTGACATTTGTTGGAAAATGGACTGGCTTGCGCGAATAGAGTAATAGCGGAGGTGATTTCATGTACACCGCCGTTTGGCTGATTATCAGCAGTTTGTTGTGTTCGCTGCAACTATCTGCCGGAAGTTTTCCAAAGCCACTGACCGCCCAGGAAGAAACTTACTACTTAAAACTGGCTTCTCAAGGAGATCTGGAAGCGCGAAACATTCTCATAGAGCGCAATTTGCGATTGGTCGCCCACATAATGAAAAAATACTACGCCCAGACCGCAGATCAGGAAGATCTGATCTCCATCGGGACCATCGGTCTGATCAAAGGCATCTCCACATTCGACGAAAGCAAGGGCGCGCGGCTTGCCACCTACGCCGCCAGATGCATTGAAAATGAGATCCTTATGCACTTTCGCTCCCAACGGAAATCCAGCCGTGATGTGTCGCTGTCCGACTACATTGAAACCGGCACGGACGGAGCGGCGCTGTCGCTGATGGATGTGGTCAGCGATGACGAGGATTTGGCCGAAATCATTAACAATCGGGATCAACTGTCGCAAATACGGAAACTGGTGGATACCTGTTTGACCGATCAGGAACGGCAAGTCATCGTTTTGCGTTACGGATTGCAGGGGCAACCGCCCCAACGGCAACGGGAAGTGGCCAAAACCGTTGGCATCAGCCGAAGTTACGTTTCACGGATCGAAAAACGGGCGCTGGAAAAACTGCGGAAAAAGTTGGAATGACAAAAATCGGCCAAGATGCCACACCATTGGTTCCCTCTTGACATTCTCCGACCAAAGGCACATAATAAACGCATCTAGATAAAGAAAGACAGGAAAGATCTTATGGCACCGCAACTATTCGGAACAGAACATATCCTTTACATCATTATCAGTACCGTGATTGCCACCGCCGGCCTGCTGTTTTGTAAAAAGCGCGCCAAAACAGAACAGGCGCAGAAAACCGTCCTGCAGGTCCTTGCCGCTCTGCTTTTCGCAGCCATACTTACGAACCGGCTGTCGCAGGTATTTCGCTACGATCAGATCAGATGGTACTGCATCATCCCAGACAGTTTTTGCGGTATGACCAGCCTTGTGCTGTCCGTAGGTGTCCTTTTGGGAAAGAAAAACAATAGCACCTTGCATTTTACTTGGCTGCTGGCTCTGTTCGGCGGCATTTCCACCGTGGTCTATGCCTCCTTTGTGGATCAGGACATTTCCTTTTTCTACCTTCCAACCATTTCCGGACTCCTGCACCACAGCCTGTCTGCCACCCTTACCGTGGCGCTTTTGATGTTCAAGTATCTCGACATCACCTACAAAAAATGGTACTGCACCTTCTTCGGCTTTACCGCCTATCTGACCGTTGGCGCTTTTTTGATGCAGACCTTCCATATGAGCGACGCATTCCACATTGCTGAGCCGCTGATCCCCGGCACGCCACTGACCGCGTGGGTCATGGCGCCTATGTATGCTGTGGGCTATGGGCTGGTGCTTCTCGTTGTCGAGTTTATAAAGCGAAAAAAGGCCGCGGCCAATACCGTGCAATAACCTTGCGGCCCAAATAATACAGATAAAACTCCAAGCTGCGGCTTGGGGTTTTGCTTTTCCGTCAGGGGTCTTTACATTCCCGGCAAAGCATGTAAAATCTCCAAGAAAAGACCTTGACATTGCCCTACCTCAATGATATAATAATCCGGCGATGGTGCTCAGGCACTTAGTCCTTATGGGCCCTTAGCTCAGTTGGTTAGAGCCTCCGGCTCATAACCGGATAGTCCCGGGTTCGAATCCCTGAGGGCCCACCACAGAAAAAACGGCTGCGGCCGTTTATATAGATAGGGGTATAGCTCAATTGGTAGAGCGGCGGTCTCCAAAACCGTAGGCTCAGGGTTCAAGTCCTTGTGCCCCTGCCAAAAAAGACCTCGCTGCAGTCGCAGCGGGGACTTTTTTAGCGGGGGCTGGACGTGAAAAACACAAAAGCAACAGTCCGGTGGACTGTTGCTCGCGACGGCTTGACGGAGCGAAACCTTAATTTTCGTTCTGCACACCTGCAGAATGAAAATGCAAACAAGTCCTTGTGCCCCTGCGTTCAGCATTGCTGAATAACACCGTGGGAAAGTCCATTGATGTCTGACGGCAATCCGTAGGATTGTTGGCTGCCATCAATTATGGGTCGCAGTAACCTACCGTACCGAGCAAAATGCAAACAAAAAGCCAAGTCTTGCAACTTGGCTTTTCCCGTTACTTTTCGCTATCATTGTTCGGCTTATATGTGATAATATCTTCCACCGCACAATTCAGAATTCCACATAAGGTATCGAGGGTATACATATTGATATTCTCATTCTTTCGCAATCTGTCCAACTGGCCGTTGCTAAACCCATATTCATGAATCAGTTTATATTGTGAGACACCCTTTTCCTTCATTGTTATCCATAGTTTGTCATATACAATCATAACATATACCTCTTTTACGACTGCACCCATTTGGCCACAATGGGCAGCGCGTAAAGGTTTCGGGCAAAGACATTATAGATTTCCCGGTATGCCAACGGCGCTTCTGTCGTGCCGATCTCCACGGTTATGGCGGGGATCCCCAGTTCGTCCATCACCCAGTCTTTGTATCCAGCGCTTGCCACACTTGACCCGGACACCAGACTGTAGCCGGTCACCCGGCTGACCACACTTCCTAACGACCAGGACTGGGAATTTACCGGCTGCTTATCTCCGTACTGGTAGTAAATGATACTGCCAAAGGCGTGATAATTCAATGTGGCATTGAAGTTATACTGCAAAGTATAATCCCGCAGGGCGGCCGCTTCTGCCGCAGAAAAGACTTCCGTTCCCCGATAACCTTCGGAAGACGGACCTTCTTTGCCCGTGATGGTCTCCCAGCCGCTGGAGAAGTTTCGGTTGATATCAACGCCCAAGCCGTTGGCTTTCCAAGTGTAGGCGTAGGCGCTTTCGCTCAAGGTCGTATACCCCAACTGCTGATCGCTTAAGTAGATCTGCCGTTGTTCCTCGGTCAAAGATCCGGTTTGGGAAATGGTTACACCATCAGGGTTGGTCATAGGAATGATATGGTAGCACACATTTCCGTAACTTAAAAGGCTATGATCCAGCCAATAATCCGCCAATGCCATCAAAAGCCACGCGGTCATATGCTCCCGGCCGTGGATGGCACCTTGCAGAAGTATATGGTATTTGGCATTCACATTGCCGATCAGCAGAACAGGAATGTCCACTCCCAATTCGGAAGTTCCGATAGATGACAGGGTTACGGCATTCGGATGCCGGGCTTTCAGGGCTGCCATATCCACCACCATTTGGCTGTGGGTGTATGTGTCCGTAGGCCGCACCGTATCCAGGCATTGGGCGAAGTAATCCTCGCTCTGGGGCATAATGTAATTGGCGGACACATAGCCCTCCAGGCCGTTATACTTCACTTTGGCATATTTGTCCGACCAACCAAGCAACTGGATGGCTTCGCCTTTGGGAATTTCGGCAAGGACTGTTCCGTTGCCTGTTTCCCGCAGGCTGATATATTCTTTGCAGTTGGGCATCCAGGGCGCGCCGGGGTTAAAATATTCGTCCACAGGATAGTCGGTTGCATCGGTAAAATGCCACCATTCTTCAAAATAAGGTGTGAAACCGCAATCTGTCATAATTTGCTCCAGCAGTTGGGCGTTGGCGGCGGCATCTTCCGGGCAATCACTGTAATCCCGGTCTGCCTGGTCGCCGTAATCGTCATATTCCGTTGGCACAGGCACCGGCTCCCCTGTTGCCAGATCGTAGAGAGAAATATCCACCGTATTGCCCCGGCTATGGGTACGCTTGCCGGTTACCGGATTGGACACATAAGAGGGGTTCGGGCGGGCCTCCCAAAGTTTGGCTTGGGCGGCCACCGGTCTGAAGGCATCCCAAATGATCAGGCCCAGACCGCTTTCTTCCAGTTTTTCGCTTACCTGCATCAACTTTTTCGTTGTGCCGTAGCGCAGATAGGTATCGGTAAAATCATAAACCTGCTTGCCGGTGAAGTTGTTTTCCGTGGCGTAGGCGATCTCCAGTTTCGCAGAGGGAATATAATCGGCAAGCAGAACGAAATCCTCGTCATTGGGCTCGGGCTCTGCAGGGGTTTCCTCCGATTCCGATTCGGTTGTTTCTGTGGTGCTCTGTTCGGTGGTGTCTGTTGCTTGGGATTGGGTGGTTTCTTCCTTTGCCGCAACATCCGGCTGATTACACCCGACCAATCCAATCACCTGCAGCAAAAGCAAAAGCAAAAGCAAAAGTAAAATCAAGAAACGCTTCATTCACACTCTCCTTGACTGGTCAATACATTTTTCATATTTTACCAAATATTGCCAGTTTTTTCAACAAAATTCGACATTCCTTGACAAAACAACAAGCCCCCGGGTTAAAACCCGGGGGCTTTGCAGTATTTTAAAATATTGGTTTGCTATCAGCCATTTTCATTGTGCGTAACGCTTTTATCTTTGCAGTAAACACAAATGGCAAATATCAGGAAAACCCAAATGTTAGTAAATCTTATGCAACTGCTGGGAATGAAAACCGCCAGGGAAAACATGCCAATCATCAACAGGCTCAGCAATCCCCGCGCCGGCACGCCGCCTCGGATTTGCCGGATTGTCCGCAGCAGCGATTTGACCGCAACATACAGAACAATTCCCATATATGCGACAAACAGAACTGCGCCATACTGCGTCAGCAATTCAAAATAAAAACAGTGTGGATCTACAATCTGCGCAGTTTGGTTTCGATGGTACTCGCTGTGTTGCATTTTCTCCACGAACGAAGCCGGTCCGTTGCCAAAAATCGGACTTTCCAACCAAAAATCAACACCCGCACGCATAAGGTTCAAACGAATATAGACCGTTCCGCGGTTTTCTTTCAACGCGTCCAATTGGGTTAACAGATTATCTGTGTCCTGCCCATTATCAAATCCGTCCAGTATATCCAACCCTTCGGTGGATTCCTGGGTAACATCCTGAGT
>JAFQDY010000148.1 GCA_017399325.1 Oscillospiraceae bacterium | reverse complement strand
GTACTCCTCGGCCTGAGCGACCATATCCTCGGGGATGGGCTCTTCCCGGACATCCAGACCCTTGTCATCATAGAAGACATTTGCCTTCATCTCAACCAGGTCGATGTTGCCCTTGAAGAAAGCCTCGGAGCCGATGGGCAGTTGAATGGGCCCTGCATTGCACTTCAGGCGCTCGTCGATCATCTCGAGAACGCGGTAGAAGTCTGCACCCATAATGTCCATCTTGTTGATATAGATCATACGGGGGACCTTGTACTCGTCGGCCTGACGCCAAACGGTCTCGGTCTGGGGTTCAACGCCGCCCTTTGCGCACAGAACGGTCACAGCGCCGTCCAGAACACGCAGGGAGCGCTCAACTTCGACAGTGAAGTCCACGTGGCCCGGGGTATCGATGATGTTCAGACGGCAACCTTTCCAGAAACAGGTGGTTGCGGCTGAAGTGATGGTAATACCACGCTCCTGCTCCTGAGCCATCCAGTCCATGGTGGCAGAACCGTCATGGGTCTCACCGATCTTGTAATTCTTACCGGTGTAGAACAGAATACGCTCGGAAGTGGTGGTCTTACCGGCATCGATGTGGGCCATGATGCCGAAGTTTCTGGTATTTTCCAGGGAATACTCTCTAGCCATGGAAATATATCTCCTTTATTACCAGCGGAAATGGGCGAATGCCTTGTTGGCGTCGGCCATTTTGTGGACATCCTCGCGCTTCTTCACAGATGTGCCGGTGTTGTTCGCTGCATCCAAAATTTCAGCTGCCAGACGCTCACGCATAGTGTTTTCGCTGCGGCCGCGGCTGTAAGTGGTGATCCAACGCAGACCCAAAGTCTGACGGCGGTCAGGACGCACTTCGATAGGAACCTGATAGGTGGAACCACCCACACGCCGAGCCTTCAACTCGACTGCGGGCATAACGTTTTCCATAGCCTGCTGGAATACTTCCAGGCCATTTTTGCCGGTCTTGTTCTCTACGATTTCAAAAGCACCGTAAACGACTTTCTGGGCTACACCCTTCTTGCCGTCCAGCATAATGCTGTTTACCAGCTTTGTAACCAGAACGGAGTTGTACTGAGGATCCGGCAGAACCTCTCTTTTGGGAACGTTACCTCTTCTGGGCACTTTACTTCCCTCCTTCATAACATAATGATTTCATCGGTACTCGAAAGTTATACCTTCGTTGTGCTTGCCGGAGGTAATTCCTATAATGTATAGAAAAACCTTGGCAAGGATTTGCCTTGCGAATAGGCTTGGGAAAATTCAAATTTGTTGTCTTAAAACCTTAAGAATTACTTCTTGCCGGCCTTGGGACGCTTTGCACCATACTTGGAGCGAGACTGCATACGGCCCTGAACACCCTGCGTATCCAAAGTACCACGAACGATGTGGTAACGAACACCGGGAAGGTCCTTAACACGACCGCCGCGAATCAACACCACGGAGTGCTCCTGCAGATTATGGCCAACACCAGGAATGTAAGCGGAAACTTCCATACCATTGGTCAGACGCACACGGGCGATCTTACGCAATGCGGAGTTAGGCTTCTTGGGGCTGGTAACACGGACAGCAGTACATACACCGCGCTTCTGGGGGGAAGGCAAAGTAGTTGCAACGTTCTCAAGAGTGTTCAGACCTCTTTGCAGAGCGGGAGCAGTGGACTTGTACTCGACCTGCTTACGGCCATGTCTAACAAGTTGATTAAAAGTAGGCATTCATTTTCTCCTTTCTTTCGTTCTCGCCGAATGGCGGATATATTCTACGGAAAATTCCGGTAGAATCAACTAGGATACAAAACTGCGGCCATAGCCGCGCCAACTTCAATGCCGCAGGCGTGACCCAAGTCGGTCATGGACTTGACCCAGGCTACATCTACATTGTGAAGTTGACAGAGCGCCACGATCGGCTCAGTAATGGCCGGATCGGCGTCGGAAGCCAAAAAGGCTTGGTTGGCTTTGCCGGAAGTGACGGCTTTTCGCAACTGTTTTGCGCCTGCCACGACCTTTTTTCCGGAAATCACCTGCGCGACCTCCGAAAAAGCCATATGTCTCGTTTTAATAATGTCCATACGGATTACTATTATATACATTTTTTTGAAAAAGTCAACAAAATTTTAGGGGAATTTTCTATGTATCTGCTGGTTTTTCCGGGTTTTGGGGGTTGTGGCTTGCAATTATTCTTCTCTTGGTTCTTATATGCAGGGGCGAGCAATGCTCGTCCGCCCTGTGAGATCGCGAATTTATGCGGGCAACCGCCACCCCGGGGCGACCTCTCCTCCTGCGGGCGACCAATGGTCGCCCCTGCGATGGATTTTTCAGGTTTGCAAACAACACAAAAAGGCCACCGATTGCTCGGTGGCCTTTTAAGTGGTTTATTCGCCGGTATCAGCCGACTGCGTCTTCAGCGAGTTCTTCCTCTGCTTCGGGGGCGGGAGTCTCACCGGGCATAAAGTCCCGGTAAGCCATCAGGCCGGAACCGGCAGGGATCAGTTTACCGATGATGACATTTTCCTTCAGGCCTACCAGGTGGTCGACCTTGCCCTTGATAGCGGCATCGGTCAGGACCTTGGTGGTCTCCTGGAAGGATGCGGCGGACAGGAAGGAATCGGTAGCCAAGGATGCCTTGGTGATACCCATCAGCACTGCAGTGCCTTCTGCCAGACGCAGGTCTTCTTCACCTGCATCGATGCGGGCCTGCACCTCTGCGTTGGCATCTTCCAGCACGAAGGAGTCAATTACGGTGCCAACCAGCAGGTTGGTGTCGCCAGGATCTTCCACGCGGACCTTGCGCATCATCTGACGGATGATAACTTCGATATGCTTATCGTTGATCTCAACGCCCTGTTGACGGTACACCGCCTGTACGGACTGGACCAGATAGTTCTGAACAGCCTCAACACCGGAGATACGCAGAACATCCTGGGGATACAGCGCGCCATCGGTGATGGGTTCGCCCTTCTGGACGGTCTTGCCGTTTTGCACCTTCAGGCCGACGGAGTAAGGTACCTGATAGGTCTTGACTTCGCCGTCTTCAGCGGTAACGGTAACCGTACGCATTGCGCTACGGTGGGACTCGTCAATGGTGACCATACCGGTAACTTCGGAAATGGTAGCCATCTTCTTGGGGCGACGGGACTCGAACAGTTCTTCAACTCTGGGCAGACCCTGGGTGATATCGTCACCTGCAACGCCGCCGGAGTGGAAGGTACGCATGGTCAACTGGGTACCGGGTTCGCCGATGGACTGTGCAGCGATGATACCGACGGCTTCGCCCAGGTCAACTTCCTTGGAAGTTGCCAGGTTCATACCGTAGCACCGCGCACACACGCCGTTTCTT